>JAJRSV010000046.1 GCA_024278655.1 Bacteroidota bacterium
ATTGCACCGGTTAATAATTATTCAAAGGGAGATTTTTATTATAAAAAACAATGGAGGAAAATATTATGAAAAAGTCGTTTAAGAAGATGGGCTACCTTAATGTAAAGATGTGTGTACTGATAGTATTGTTTATCAGTATATCAAAGCTGACAGCACAGGATACACTTTGGACAAGAACCTATGGTGGAATTTACAATGATGTGGGGAGTTCCGTTATTGAAATTTCATCGGGAGGATTCCTTATTGCCGGACATACTCAATCATTTGGGGCGGGTAGTGAAGATGTTTATCTCATCAGAACGGATGACGATGGAAATACTCTCTGGACTAAAACCTACGGTGGTAACAATGGTGATAAAGCATATTCGGTTATCGAGGTTTCATCGGATGGATTTCTGATTGCGGGTTATACAACTTCCTATGGAGCCGGTAGTTCGGATGTATATTTGATAAGAACAGATGCCAATGGAGATACTCTTTGGACACGGACGTATGGTGGCACCTCGAATGATGAGGGAAGGGATGTTATTGAAGTATCATCGGGTGGATTTTTGATTGCAGGCACAACGGGGTCGTTCGGAAATAACGGAACGGATTTTTGGCTTATAAGAACGGATTCGATCGGTAATACGTTATGGTCAAAAACTTATGATGGGGGTGAAGATGATTGGTGTTATTCGGTTTGCGAATCCTCATCGGGTGGGTTTATTGTAACCGGTTTAACATACCGTTCCGGTGGTGCTTATAAGTATGTGTGGCTTATAAGAACAGATGATAATGGCACAACGATATGGGAAAATACTTATGGCGAAAGCGGCGCGGAAACGGGACATGCTGTTATAGAATGTACCGATGGTGATTATGTTATAGCGGGAACAAGTTGGAACCAATCGAACGGTTCTTTCGATGTATATCTGATAAAAACAGATGATAACGGAAATACTTTATGGACAAAGATGTACGGTGGAACCGGCAGTGATAATAGTTACTCCGTAGCCGAAGTTTCATCCGGCAGGTTTATTATCGTTGGTGAGACATTGTCTTTTGGTGCCGGAGGTGGAGATGTTTATCTGATAAGAACCGATGCCAGTGGTGATACATTATGGACAAGAACTTATGGTGGAATAGGTGATGATTGGGGCTATTCTGTTATTCCTTGCTCATCTAATGGATTTGCGATTACCGGTTATACAGGGTTCGGTGCCGGTTCAATAGATGTATGGCTGCTGCGCGTTAATGATCAACCGGTCAATGACATTAATGATGAACCGAAAGAGCAAGTTCCTCAATCGTATTCTCTTGAACAAAACTATCCAAACCCATTTAATCCGAATACAACGATAAGGTTTTCAATTCCTGAGCCCGGTATTGTTCAAATAAAAGTTTTCGATTTGTTAGGAAAAGAAATAAAAACTTTATTAAACGAATATAAACAAACAGGAAGCTACGAAGTGGATTTTGAGGCAGGTGATTTGCCGGGTGGAATTTATTTATACAGAATGAAGAGCTCCGGATATTTGGTAACAAAAAAAATGTTATTGCTGAAATAATTTTTATCAGATAAAATTATATACGTTATTGTAAGCTCGATTGATGTATTGAATAATGTCTTGCATCTTAGCGCTGTACGAACAATGAGCCGGGGAAGTCGGTTGTGCAAAATGAGGTGTTACACGGTCGGGATTGGCGATGTTGTTTATCTTGTTACCGAAAAAGGAACCCCAGCTTGTTAAATCATGAAAATTCAGGAGTGAATTAGTAATCTTCTGCTGATTTTGATTATGTTTGAATATAATAATCAATTTGAATAATTTATATTTGTTAGAATAGAAAAATTACATTAGAATCATTCTTTTTATTTCAATTATAATGACGTATAAAAACATGACTTTTAAGAATAATTTTTAGGTAAGAAAAATGACAGTTTCTGAAATAGAATTAATTAAAAAACTAAATAAAGAAGACAAAGAAAAAGTATCGTATTTTGTGCGGTTACTGATGAACAAGAAAAGATACAGAAAATTAAAAGATGAAATTGATGCAAGAAGAAGGGAAATAAAAAAGGGGAAGACAATAGGTCACGAAGAGATCTGGAAAAAAGTAGATGTTTGAGATTATTTATGCTGATAGTGTGTTAAAGGATTTGAAGAAAATTGCACCCTATAATCTTCCATTGTTGAAAAAAGGAATAGAGAAACTAAAAGAATTCCCGAATATCCCGCAGATAAAACATCTTAAAAGTCACCCTTTAGCCGATTACCGATTGAGAATAGGCAATTACAGAGTCTTGTTTGACGTGGATTGGGTTGAGAGAAAAATTTTTATACTTAAAATTGCTCATCGAAGAGAAGTTTATTAGAAAAATCTAACATGAAGATTTTATATTATTACTGTTCCGGTTCAAGCTAACTTTCTAATTTTGGTATCCATCAACTCATCAAATTCTCCAAACTCTTAAACACCATCTCTTTTAACTTAAGCACACGGTCGGGATTGGTGTTGTTTGATTTGTCGGCAGATAGAATTAAGGAATTCCAAAATAGTAAATTGCTATTAAAAATTCTTTTGGATATTTTATAATGGGTTATAAAGAATATGTATTTAACAGGTTAGTAAGGCAATCACTTGTGTACAGAAAATATTCAGAAGAAATATAAAGGATTAAAATGAATACGAAAGAACTTATAAACGAAGCAATTTCACTGCCGGTAGAGGAGAGAGTTATAATTGTTGACTTATTACTAAGAAGTTTAAATCAACCCAAAACTGAAATCGACAAGAAATGGGCGGAAGTAGCAAAAAGACGATTAGCTGAAATAAGATCGGGGAAAGTAAAAGTAATTGCAGGTGAAGAGGTTTTTGATGAAATATACAAAAGGTTCAATAAGTGAACTTTGTATTCCATCCGGAAGCAACTGAAGAATTCTACAAAGCTATTGATTATTACGAGGAGACTAAACCGGGTCTGGGATTCGATTTTGCTATTGAAGTTTATTCTGCAATAAAGCGTGCGACTGCATTTCCCTATGCCTGGCCGGTTATCGAAGATGGTATCAGGCGGGCATTAGTAACAGGTTTCCTTTCGGTGTGCTGTACTCAGTTGAAGAGAAAAGATTACTTATCATTGCCGAAATGCATCTTCATCGTGAACCGGGTTACTGGAAGCACAGGAAATGAAAATAAATATTAACCGGAAATAGTTTCGCCTGATAATACGGTAAGATTATTTTGTGAAAAATACGTATTAATTATTTCTATCCACAGTCAACTCATCAAATTCTCCAGACTCTTAAACACCATCTCCTTTAACTTACGTACACGGTCGGGATTGGCGATGTTGTTTATTTTGTTGCCGAAGAAAGAACCCCAGCTTGTTACAACTATAAAATTCGGCAGCGATTCATCCATCGTTTCAATCCTGCTACTGTAAATTGAGCTTAATACAAGTTTGATAA
>JAJRSV010000047.1 GCA_024278655.1 Bacteroidota bacterium
ACCTTCCGGAACATCCAGTCCTTGTAATTGTCCGCTTCCACGGAAGCCCGTTCAAAAGGATCCATGCGGAGATCAAAAACGAGCGGTATGCGGAGATTCACAAACGGCTCCATCCAGACCTGATTACCTTTGGCGCGTTGTTCCATGAAGACCAGCTTCCAGCGTTCGTAGCGCATCGCGACCAGACCACCGTCATCGCTCCAGTAAAAGAACTCCTTCCGCGGCCATTCTTCACTTTCGCCGGTGAGTGCGGGTAACAGATTGTAGCCATCAAGATGTACTTTATAGGTGTGGTCGCCGACACGATACCCTTTTTTGAGTTTTTCCTTGATGTCAGGGTCGCCAACCGCAGCTAACAGAGTCGGCAGCCAATCTGTGTGCGAGGTCACGCTGTTGATCACCTCGCCAGCTTTTATTTTTCCGGGCCAGCGGATCAAAAACGGTACGCGGTAAGCCCCTTCCCAGTTGCTGTTTTTCTCACTGCGCCAGGGACTGATCGCCCCATCCGGCCAGAAGGAGTAGTGCGGTCCATTGTCGGTGGTGTAGATGACAATCGTGTTGTTGGCTATGCCGAGGTCATCAAGTTTTTTCAGGAGCTGTCCAACCTGCTCGTCGTGCTGTAGCATACCATCCGCGTAGAAATTCAGGCCTGATTTCCCGGACCACTCATCCGGAATATGGGTGTAGTAGTGCATGCGCGTGGAATTGAACCAGACAAAGAACGGCTTATCGGACTCCACTGCTTTGTCGATAAAATCAAGCGAAGCTGCGAGAAATTCCTCGTCAACGGTTTTCATGCGTTCAATCGTGAGTGCGCCAGTGTCTTCAATCTTACCATCCGCAGTTGACTTGACAACACCGCGTGGGAGAAACCGCTTGCGGAACTCCGGGTCCTTCGGATAATCCGGATCCTCCGGAAGTTCTTCGGTGTTGAGGTGGTAGAGGTTGCCGAAGAACTCGTCGAATCCGTGTGCTGTGGGCAGAAACTCATCGCGGTCTCCGAGGTGGTTCTTCCCAAACTGCCCCGTCATATAGCCATATGTCTTGAGCAGGGAAGCGATTGTAGGGTCTTCAGAGCTAATGCCCTGACGCGCTCCAGGTACTCCCACCTTTGTAAGTCCCGTGCGAACAGGCATCTGCCCGGTGATGAAGGCGGCGCGCCCGGCGGTGCAGGATTGTTCGCCGTAGTAGTCCGTAAAACGTGTGCCTTCCGCCGCGATTCGATCGATGTTGGGCGTCTTGTAGCCCATCATCCCGTCATTGTTGTGGCTTAGATTCCAATAACCAATGTCATCACCCATAATTACCAGAATGTTCGGTTTTTTCTGAGCAAATGCCGATGTTCCGAAGCCGAAGCTCACAGCCACGACCAGGGCAAGAAAAAATGCCCGGGCAAAACGAAAGCTTAATACAGCTTCGTTTTTCCAATATTTAGACATTATATACTCCTTATGTTAATTAGTGTTTATTTTATGTTTTTTTCGTTTTAATAAAATATCGCCGGTTCAAAAAACGCATGCATCTTCAGAATTTCGTCACATCAACCGCAGGTGGGTTAGGATGCTCCTTCAACGTAACCATATATTCGGCGATAATCCTGGCATAAGGTCGCATAACCCAGGTGTTCTCCAGAATAACATCCCGCCGTTCGCGAGGGTCCGCTTCGATATTGAAAAGCATTGGGGCTCCGGCGGTTTCATTCATATAACCCATGGCGCCATCCACACGGGGATTGTTGTCCGTCGGATAAAAGTTAACTGGGTAGATCCGCCACTGGCGCCAGCGCACAGCCACAAGGCGTGAGCCGAGAAAGGTTATCAGGTGGTCGCGATTACTGTAATCCTGTTTACCAAGCAGGTAATCGAACTGGTCTACACCGTCGATGGGACGGTCTGTAGGCAGTTTGGCATCAAGAATACGGGCGAAGGTTGGCAGAAAATCCATAATCGAAAACATACCTTCAGCCACCTGCGGCTTGAATCGCTTCGGCCACCTGATCATGCCAATGGTGCGAATGGAACCTTCAAAGGCGGTGCCCAGTTCACTGCGCCACGGTCCGGCAGAAGCTACATGCAACTCGTTGATGAGGGTGGTGGTAATGGTCGGACCATTGTCCGATACGAAAACAAAAATAGTGTTCTCCTCGATTCCTGCATCCTTAATTGCCTGCATCATTCTGCCAACGTTATGGTCAAGCTCCATCACGCAGTCACCATAGTCCCCGATGCGTGATTTACCTTTGAACTCTTCGGAAGGTATGTTGGGAAAGTGTGGACGAGTCATACTCATAAAGATGAAGAAGGGTTTGTCGGACTTGGCGTGTTCGCGCACATAATTCACTGCATCATCGGTTATTTCGTTGTCGATCTTCGGGCGATAGGTGAGGTCGAAGGGGAACAACTCTTTCGAGGGTGTTTTCGGCGACGTCGCTTCGCGCACATACATCACGCCCGCCTTGCGCAGCTCTTCGGGAACCCCGTAGATGGTCATGTGGCTGGCGTTTTGAGTGCCTTCCGAGGAGCCGTAAAAACCAAAGCACCACTGGTCATAGCCGAAATACTGCGGTTCGGATTCGCTCCGTTCACCCAGGTGCCACTTACCATAGTAGATCGTGCTGTAACCCTGGTACTTGAACAGATTGCCCAGTGTGTACTCGAACGGTTGAAGCTGGTTCTTGCCCCCCGGTACCACAATTCGCGACAGACCGGAGCGGATGGAATAGCGACCGGTCTGCAGTGCGGCACGTGATGGTGTGCAGCCGGTTTCCACCAGGAACTGATTGAGCCGCACTCCTTCGCTGGCAAGTCTGTCGATATTCGGGGTGGGCATGCCGCGCATTTCGCCGCCAGAGCCATAACACCCTACATCACCGAAGCCCAGATTGTCAGCCAGTATCAATACCACGTTGGGTTTCTGCTCGTTGTCGTTGGTATTCTGAGCGAAGCATAGCGCAGAAGCTAAGACAACAAGAAATGCGATAGCAAAACGGTTGTTAAATACATATCTGATTCCTCGTCTCATCAGATTCTCCTTTTGTTTTTTAAAGTTTGTAAACAATATTTATTACGCTACAGGTAGACGACAAGAGATAATCTCGCCTGATAAGATTTATTCTGAAAATCATATCTTAAAAATGCCGCTGGTCTTATCGAACCAATCGGATTAATCGAAGGGGTAAGCTCAATAATAAACCTGTTCTTCTGGCTGCTGTCGCTTAAATCCGGTATTACATAAATGGGCGTAACCCATAAAAACCAGTTCCCGAAATTTAATACGGTTATTGCCTGAAAAGTCATTCCATGGCGGGTTGTTTTAAGTGAATCAGCTAATAAATCAGTTGTCGGTTTCGATATGTATTGATACGAAACAATTGGAAATGATTGGAATGATTTGCTGAAAATCAAACCTGTAACAATGCCCGGTGCTATAATCCAACTACTTGTTCCAAGCCCGTCTTCAAAATTTCCTGTTGGAAAAAATATATCTACCGAACCGCCCCAGACCCCTCCGAATTGCTTCGAATAATCTTTATGTGTCAGACCAAAGTATCGCAGGCGAATGTCTGAAAAACCAAATTTTTTCGTTATATCGTTATAAAGTAATGGAACTTCTCCAAAAATTAAATGGTGCTGGTCTGCCGAAGCAATACTAATATTTGCTCTGTAACCGTAAAGGTTTACATCATTTACATTTTTTGACCATTCCAAAGAGTTAGACAATTGTGTATAAAAGTTAGTAGGTTTGGATGCATCAATTTCCTTCTCCTCTTCCTGCGCAAGGGTTACCTGAGCGGCAAGCATCATCAGAACGAAGAAAACATAAACTAACGGCTCACCCGGGAAAAAGCTGAATCTTACAGTTCGCAATTTTCGTCTCGAAATAACCATATTAATCTCCTCAATTTTTACTAATAAGTATTTGTTTGTTTTTGATTAATCTTTTCCATTAGCTTAAAATATCTGTAAGTGTTTAAGTTTAGCAGCGGTCCCGAAAGTTTAATTTTTATTCTCAAGAAAGCTTAAAATTTCGTTCTCTAATTCTTCCAACAAAATTTTATATTCTTCATCATTAATTAGTATTCCGGGCTGAACTTTCTTACTCCGGGCTTCAATAATTTCTTTGTAATCCGAACAAACTTCCTTGAATTCATCAGATTGCTGATATTTAATTAGAATTCTATTCTTTTTGTCAGGAAATCTTTTTATAACTGTTTCAACTGATTTTCCGGTCATTCCAATTTTCAATAGATTTTCGATTAACAAAATATTTTTTGCAAATCTATTGAACTGTCAAGCAAATAGTAAGTATTATACTGTTTTATACAGTTAAAAGCTCTAAGAATAGTGTGTAAATGAAGATTAAAAAGCTGAAGTATCCGGTATTATTGTTATTATTTATTATTAAGCAGAATATCAAACCGGCAATTTGTTACGGTATTAAATAATCAGATATTCATTGATATTATTCGCTAAATTTAACAGTACGATTTTTTACTGAATTTTTAGTCCTGCGCTTCAAGTAATTTAATATTATCTTAATATTTATTATTATAGTGACTTATCCATCGTTGAACAATTAAACTGAATATTAGAAATGGATTTTAAACCTGAAGAAATAAAGGAACAAATAAATAAAATACTTTCGAGCACTGATTTTAAAGCATCGAGACAATTAACCACCTTATTTAAGTACGTTACTGAAAAAACCATTGATGGACATGCTGAAGAAATAAAAGCTTACACAATTGCAGTAGAAGCGTTCAACAGAGAAACAAGTATTAATACTCAGTTAGATCCGTTTGTTCGTGTACTTGCAAGTCGTTTGCGACGCACTTTGGAACACTATTACCTCTCTGAAGGCAAAAACGACCCCATCCGGATAGAAATTCCAAAAGGAACTTATGTTCCGGTTTTTAGAAAGCAAACCGAAAAAGATATCGATGATGAAACCGTTTCAACTACAGCCGGGATGGATAGGGTTGAAGAAAGTTACGCGAATAAAAAAAGCGTAAATCCGATTCATACGGCTGTACTGAAAAAACCAAAGAAATTTTTTACTGCTACAATTATTATTACTTTAATAGTTGGTTTGGTATTGGCTCTGTGGTTCCTCTTATTCAAAAAAGTAAATTCGTTTCATTCAACGCTTTCCAAACCGACAATTATTGTGTTACCTTTCAGAAATTTAACCGGAAACAGTGAATGGGATTTATTGGTTCACAGTATGGGTGAAGATTTGAGCATAAGTTTTTCCCGGTTTGACGATTTGTCTGTTTTTTCATACTACTCAGCACGCAACATTTACGAACAAGGCGGAGATACTTTCGGAGAAATAAAAAAGTTTGGAGTTGATTATTCAGTAACCGGCAGCGTTCGTAAAATAAACGATACAATGCACGTCAATGTAGAATTAATTGATGTAAAAACAAATGAACAGCTCTGGGCTAATAGTTATGAAAAAAAAATATCTGCGGCAAATATATTTAATATCGAACAAGAAATTGTTAAAGGCATAATTGGAGAAATCGGTGGAGATTACGGAGTTATTTCACGTAATCTTACTGCATCGTCACTGGAAAATCATCAAACAGATTTGGGCGTGTATGAAGCTATTGCTCTCTTTCGTGCTTACGGGTACGCACCTTCAGCGGAACTTTTCCAGCGGGCATTACACAGTCTTCAAAAAGCTGTTACTACCGATTCATCTAATGCTTTGGTTTGGGCAATGTTAGGCAATTTATATTTTGACAGCTATTCATTAACTCTTTCATCCATTGATAATGCTTTTAAAAAAGGTGTTGATTGCATCAATAAAGCTGTTCAATTAGATCCTCAAAATCAGTTTGTTCTTTCAATCGAAGGATTTATGTACCAACTAATGGGTGAAAGAGATAAAGCGTTAAAAGTGCTGGAAAAATCCGTTACGCTGAATCCCAATAATGCATTCCTGGTTGGTGTAAGCGGATGGAATATAGCATTGCTTGGTGAATTTGAACGCGGACTCGAATTAATGGCTAAAGGTACAAAGCTCAATCCATATTATCCAAGTTATTTTCATTTGGCTTATTATTTGAATAATTTCCGGAAAGGAGAATATAAAGAAGCATTGGGAGAAGCAGAAAAATTTAAATTGCCGAATTTATTCTGGAGTCCTATGCTTAAAGCAGCAGCACTGGCAAAGTTAGGAAGGATTGAAGAAGCAAAAAAATACTATAAACAAATTGTGGAATTACGACCGGATTTTCCACAGCGTGCACATTTCTACATCAAGTGTTATGTTTATCCCGAAGACCTGGTTCAGAAGATACTTGCGGGCTTAAGGATAGCGGGCCTGGAATTAGAAAATTAATTTTACTAAATACTTACATTTATTTTTCGCTTTGTTTCATCTCCTCAGGTGTTACCCAACCTCCGCCAAGCGCTTTATACAACTTAACATAAGCATTTAAGTAGTTCTTTTTAACTTCCGAAAGTTGCAGCTCGGCATCGAAGGCGGAACGCTGAGATTCAAGAACTTCCAGGTAGCTTGTTACACCCTGGTTGTATCTTTGCTGCGAGAGCAGTTCTGCATTTTTTGCAGCTTTAAATTGCCTCTCTGCCGAAGCTAACTGCTCTTTATAAGTTTTCACTTCAATTAAAGCATCTTCAACATCTTTGAATGCAGTCAAAACAGTATTTTCGTAATTATACAATGCCTGCTTCGTTCTTGCTTCTTCAATTTCTACACGTGCAATGTTTTTATTGAAATTAAATATCGGTCCTAACAAACCTCCGCTTAACGACCATGCCGAGCCATTACTTGTTAAGACAGATAATTCGTTGCTTGCCAGTCCGAAAATTCCCGTTAGACTTATTGCCGGGAAACGCTGTGCAACAGCTACACCGATTTTTGCGTTTGCCGACATAAGTAAATATTCGGCTTCCAAAACATCGGGCCGTCGTGCAAGTATTTGCGATGGCAGTCCTGCAGGTATTTCGGGCGGCACTACCTGCTTATGCAGCGAGGTCAATTCACCGAATTTATTTGGATTTTTACCGAGCAATATGCTTAAAGTATTTTCCGTTTGAGCAACCAACCGTTCAAATATAGGGATTGATGATGCAGCTATTTCTCTTTGAATCTCGGACTGGTTTACATCAATCTCAGGAATGATTCCTTTATCATATCGCTGCCTGATTATATTCAAACTTTTTTCTCGTGTTGCAAGTGTGTTTTTCGAAATCTGAAGACGTTCCCTGTAATCCAATAACTGGAAATAAGTACTAACCACTTCGGTTATCAAACTTAGTTGAATAGTTCTTAAGGATGATTCGGAAGCGAGCAACTGTGCCCTTGCCGATTCGGTAGCCCTTCGGAACTTTCCCCAAAAATCAATTTCCCAGCTTAAAACGGGACCAATAAAAAAGCTGTTGGTTGTTTCATTAAATCCGAATTGTTTGCTTTGCACATTTCCTCTGAGGGCATCACCTTTGATATCAAGTTTTGGATACCGGTCGGCACCGGTAAAACTAAGATTAGCACGCGCTTCTTCAATGCGGCTGACTGCTATTAAAACATTTTTATTATTATTTAATGCGGTTATAACTAATGAATCGAGCACGGGATCTTTGAACAGTTCCCACCATTTTAAGGTAGCAACCGAATCGACGGAAAGAGTGTCGTACATAAACTGCGCCGGAATCTCTACCTGCGGTTTCTGGAAATCGGGACCTACAGAACAGCCCGATAGAACAAGCAATGTAGAACCGAACAAAGCCAATGATAAAAATATTTTCTTCAAATTATTATTCATCATCATCTTGTTTTTCTGAGTTGGATGGTTTTAACGCTTCCCGTTTCTGCTCGTATTTAAAAAGTTTTCCAACACCGACAAAAAGCATCGGATAGAAGAACACACCAAGTAAAGTAGCAAGCGACATTCCGCCAAGCAGTGCCATACCCATAACTTTTCTTGCTTCGGCACCGGCGCCCGAAGCAACAACCAACGGCAGCACACCAAGTATGAACGAGAATGCCGTCATCAGAATCGGACGAAATCTCAGGCGTGCTGCTTTAATTGCGGCATCCAAAAGCGTAAGTCCTTTTTCAAATTCTATGTTGGCAAACTCAACAATAAGAATTGCATTTTTTGCTGCCATTGCAATAAGCATAACAAGCGATATTTGCGCAAAGACATTGTTTTCATAACTGGCGTTGAAAATTCTTGCGACCAACAAGATTGCCATTGCACCGAAGATTGCAAATGGTGTTCCTAATAAAATACTAAGCGGAAGCGACCAGCTTTCGTATTGCGCGGCGAGAATTAGAAATACGAATATCAATGCAAAAACAAAAACAATCGACCCTGAACCGGCAGCTTCTTTTTCCTGATAAGACATATTACTCCATGCATAGCCCATGTTATCGGGTAACACTTCTGCTGCAACTTCTTCCAGGGCATTTAATGCTTCGGCAGATGTATATCCTTCTGCCGGCGCACCGGTTAGCTCCACCGAGCGATAAAGATTGAAACGGTTTGTGAAATCGGGTCCCACAATATCTTTAACATCAACAAATGCAGAGAGCGGAACGTTCTTGCCGTTTTTATTTTTAATGAAAAACATATCGAGCTGTTTTTGATTTAAGCGATATTCCGGTTCGGCTTGAATATAAGCTTTGTATAAACGACCAAAGCGGTTGAAATCGTTGATGTATGAACCACCGAGAAATGCACCGATAGTTGAATATATATCGTTCAACTTTATTCCGGCTTTTAAAACTTTATCTCTGTTAACATCGATAAATTTTTGAGGAACGTTTGCCTGGAATGTTGTAAATATATTTCCGATTTCGGGTCTATTTAATGCTGCCTGGATAAACTTTTGAGTGTTCATTGCAAGATACTGCGGCGGGTTTCCGCTTTTATCCTGTAGCATTAAAGTAAAACCGGAACCGTTGCCTAATCCGGGTATTGCAGGCGGACCAAAAGCAAAAACCTGCGCTTCGGTTATATTAACGTGAAGTTCTTTATTCAATACATTGACGAATTCTTCTGCAGTACGGTCACGCTCGCCCCAATCTTTAAGCGAAATAAAAATAAATCCCGCATTAGATGACATACTTCCGGAAATCATACTAAAACCCGATGCAGCAGTTATAAATTCTACTTCTTCATGCTGCGAAATCATCTGCTCGACTTTTTTAGTAACAACATCCGTACGCTGTAGCGAAGCTGCGGGCGGAAGCTGAATATTCACAAAAAGGTAGCCCATATCTTCTGATGGAAT
The DNA here is from genome assembly GCA_024278655.1 of Bacteroidota bacterium. Lineage (GTDB taxonomy): Bacteria > Bacteroidota > Ignavibacteria > Ignavibacteriales > Ignavibacteriaceae > BMS3ABIN03. Next base: position 9,267 of record JAJRSV010000047.1, read on the forward strand.
GAAACCTCCCGGTAAGAACTTTGCTACTACAGCCGTTCCGAACAAGATGATAACAATAAACAATACACCACGCTTAATTTTCCTTGTGATTATATTAGTAAAGCTCATATACGATTCTGTCGACTTATCGAATCGTTTATTGAACCAACCGAAAAACTTTCCGAGAATGCCCTTGTAAGGTTGCGATTTGCGAAGCAGAACTGAACAAAGCGCAGGACTTAAGGTTAGTGCATTAATTGAAGAAAAAACAACCGATACCGCAATTGTTATTGCAAATTGCTGATACAATCGCCCGGTAATGCCGCCCATAGAAGCAACAGGTACAAAAACCGCAACGAGTACGAGTGTGGTAGCTATAACCGGTGCAGTAACTTCTTTCATCGCCTGAATGGTTGCATCTTTAGCATTCATTCCTTTTTCGATGTTCACCTGAACAGCTTCTACAACTACAATTGCATCGTCTACAACTATACCTATTGCAAGAACCAATCCGAGCAGCGAAAGAACGTTAACAGTAAACCCAAGCATCGGAAAAACAATGAATGCGCCTATAAGCGATACGGGAATAGCGATAGTAGGAATTAATGTTGCTCTCCAATCCTGTATGAATATAAAAACAACCAACACAACAAGTAATAAAGCAATAATTAGAGTTTCAACAATTTCGGCAAGCCCTGCGGTAATCGGAGCGGTAGCATCGAGTGAAACATCATATTGCATACCTTCCGGAAATGATTTGGCAAGCTCATCCATTGTTTGCCTTACCTTTTCGGCAAGCTCAACCGCATTTGAACCCGGTGCCTGATATAAACCGATAATAGAGCATTGTTTGTTATTTAATCGTGTAAAAGCATTGTAAGTTTCTACACCAAGCTCAACTCTTGCAATATCCTTTAGCTTAACCTGCGAACCGTTCGGATTGGTTCTTATAACAATCTCCCCAAACTCTTCTTCGGTTTGTAATCTTTCGGGTAAACGAACCGTATATGTAAGTTCCGTGCCGGGGGGAGAAGGTTCAGCCCCGAACTTACCTCCGGGAACGATAACGTTTTGTTCTCTTATTGCGTTCAGAATTTCCGGAACGGTTATTCCAAGCTGTGCTAATCTATCCGGTTTTATCCATATTCGCATCGAGTAATCACTCGCACCAATTACGCTAACACGACCAATACCTTTAATACGGGCTAAAATATCTTTTATATTAATAAGTGCATAGTTACCTAAAAAGTTTTGATCATACCTGCCATCGGAAGTTAATGTAATGAGCATAATAATATTCGGAAGAGACTTCTCGGTAGTAACTCCCATTCTTTTCACTTCTTCGGGAAGCTTTGCAGTAGCTGCGGAAACCCGGTTCTGAGTAAAAACGGTATTCATATCGGGATCGGTACCAACTTCGAACGATACATCAATAGTAAGCGTGCCATCGTTCGAATTTGTAGATTTCATGTAAATCATATTATCCACACCATTAATCTGCTGCTCGAGTGGTGTAGCAACCGATTGTTCAACCGACAAAGCATCGGCACCTGTGTAAGTTGTACGGACCTGTACAATCGGAGGAGTTATATCGGGATACTGCTCGGTTGGAAGCCCTAATAAAGATATTAAACCAATAATTACAATTAAGATGGCAATAACCATCGCAACGATTGGTCTTCTTACAAAAAAACTACCCATACTTAATTACCGGTTCCTTCGGATGTGTTTTGAATTTTTGTTATAACCGGATTAACCTTCATACCCGGTTTAACTTTTTGTAATCCTTCATATACTATTATATCTCCATCTTTTAATCCTTCAGTAACAAGCCATAACGAATCGATTGTCGGTCCCAATTTTATTTGGCGAAGCTCAACAATATTCTCTTTGTTTATCACATAAACATTTCTTAATCCCTGAATTTCCATCACCGATCTTTGAGGTATTAAAATACCGTCTTTTACTACTTTTACTAAAGCGCGCACTTTTGCGAATAAACCCGGTCTGAGTATGCCTGAATTATTCGGAAAAGCTGCCTGGATAAGAATTGCTCCTGTGGTAGGGTCAACTTCGCGGTCAATAAACTTCACGTATCCTTTATCGGGTAAAATAGTTCCATCTGCAAGTATAAGTTCCAAATCGTTTTTTGTTGTGGTTTTTCTTTCGGACGATTTAAACTTCCTGAAAAATTTTAAGTATTGCGATTCGGGCAGATAAAATTCAACAAGAACG
>JAJRSV010000048.1 GCA_024278655.1 Bacteroidota bacterium
GGAAGTTGCAACGTTGATAAATAAGATGCAGCTTAAAGGAAGATATAAAGTTCAGTTTAATGCGGAGAATCTTCCGAGCGGTTTATACTTTGCACGTTTGAAAACCGATAATTACAATAAAGTAATTAAAATGACATTGCTTAAATAATTCCGAATTTACTATGGGGCTGTCGAAAAAGGTAGAATTTCTTTGTGATTCTTGGAGTCTTAGTGTCTTCGTGGCAAACAAAACTTTGGTGCAGTTATAAAACAAAACATTTGCCACAAAGGCTCAAAGGCACGAAGTAACACAAAGAGCTTTTTGAACAGCCCCCCTTTTTTTATCGCATCAAAATCATCTTCCTTGTTTGTGTAAAACCATCTGTAAAAATTGTATAAAAGTAAACCCCGCTTGTAAGATTCGATGCATCGAAAATAATTTCATGCTTTCCGGCTTCGATAGTTTTGTTTACCAATTCCGTAACTTCGTTTCCAAGCACATCGTACACTTTAAGCGTTACGTATGCTCTTTCCGGAATTTGGTATACGATTTTAGTGGAAGGATTAAACGGGTTGGGATAGTTTTGATTTAATGTAAACTTGTCGGGAGATTTAATCTGTGTACTTAAAATATTACTATACTCAAATGAACCGTCGTGGTCAACTATCTTCAACCTGTAATTGTATAAGCCCGGCTCAAGCTGCTCATCGATAAATGAATATGTATTCTGTTCGGTGGAGTTACCGTGACCCGGAACAAATCCGATTTTATTCCATTCGCCGGCTTCATTACTTTCCCCCGACAACGAATTAAATTTCTTTCTCTCAATCTCAAAACCGAGGTTGTTTGTTTCGGTTGCCGTAACCCATCGCAGCGTAATGTTGTTATTGTCAACCGAAGAAGTAAAGGAGATAAGTTCAACGGGAATCGGCTGGTCATCCGGATCGCTGATTGCCCACGTTCCGAACTGAGTAACATTCGAAAGTGTGATGCTGTTTTCAACTGTGTCGACTATTCCGCCCATCCTGATCCAATTGCTTCCGCTTTTAAGATACAACTGAAGATTAGCTTCTCCGTTTATAAAGCCGGTCACTTCCGAATCGTCATAATAAACTCTTAAAACCGAAGTAAATCCTTCACCGCCATGGGGAGTTATTTCGAAAAATCTTTTAACCGCTTTTCTGTTGCGGGGCAAACCGGGAGGATAATATCCCTGCCATACTTCAACGGTAACGCTGTCTGTTGTTCCGGTATCCGAAAAATTTAATACTGTAAACGGGGTATTGTTAACATCGGTAAATACATAATTAACACCGGCAGATTCAATCTTTATTGTTTCTTTGTAAGTAACCAACAACCCGTTGCGGAATACATTCATAGTCGCATCCATTCTGTTATCCTGATCCAGCGTATAAATATTTTTACATATATCATCGGTGTAATCCATATAATTTTCAATCATATCTTCCGTGCCGCACGAGACGTGTCCGGCAGGACAGCCCAGATTAGGTTCGAACTGGTAAGGAGTATCGGCACAGAAATCGCCCGGAGGATCGCAGCCGTTTTGAAATGTATGATAAAGATAAAGCCAGTGACCTATTTCGTGAGTTGTTGTTCTGCCATAGTTGTAAGGAGGATTCGCTGTCGGTCTTCCGAAAGCGGTGTAAAGTATAACCACACCGTCGGTTGACGGATCACCGCCGGGAAATTGCGAATATCCTTTGTATCCCCCGCCAAGATTACAGACCCAGATGTTTAAGTACTTATCGGTCTGCCATGCATCGTGTCCTCCGCTTGCATTAAACTTAACCGTGTTATCTATACTGAACGTTAATACATCGGTATAAGTCCGGGTTATTCCCGTTGTAGGTTCTCCGGAAGGATCCACGGTTGCAAGTCTGAATTCATATTTTGTATCGGTACCAACGGGATTATCATTCCATCCGTTTGTACCGGGCATTCGCCTGAAGTCTTCGTTCAGCACATCTATTTGTGAATATATAACCGAGTCTGCTATGTTCTGTTCTTCGGTGTGATAAACAACATGAACGACAACCGGGATTACTGTGATTGTTTCGGTAGATAGAAAAGAGGGGTTCCGGCTTATCGTTTCCTGCAGTGTTTCTTCCATCGAAGTCATCCGGAGTTTAAGTTCCGGGTCGAGACGGAACAACTGTTCCATATATTCATCGGTGCCACACCAGTAGGAATTTAACTGTGCAAAGCTTGATGATGTAAGAATCAACAGCGATATTAATATTTCACCTATCTTCATCAAAATTTTATTTGTTACGGATAAAAACAATCAAATTTAACCAGATGGTAATTTAATTCAAACGTAAAGAAAGGACTTTATTAACTCACATCCTGTATTCTGCAAATCGATTTGAAGTCGCAGTACTTGCATACTTTATTTTCCCGGTCTTCGAGTACAGAAAGATTGAATTTCCCTTCTGCAATTTGCTGTGTGTACTTTTTGATTGAATCAATACAGATTTCAATCATCTCTCTCGAATCTTCAATCAACTCATCTTCATTCGGTGTTCTTTTACCGGTTAATTTTATCGGTAATTGTCCGAATTCCTTTTCGCTGTATTTAAGAGAATAAATAACCGAGCCGGACGGTTCAAACTTCTTGTTCAGTTGTGCACTTATTAATTCTTTTGCAACATACATATACAACGGAAGCTGAAGTGACAAACCGCTCTTCAAATCTTCCCTCGAAGGTTTTTTACCGCTGAGCTTATAGTCTATAACTTTTATTGTGCCGTTGTTTTCGTTCAAATCCACGCGGTCGATTTTTCCTCTCACCTTTACGCCTTCAATTTCGAACTCGCTTTCAGCCATGCTTTTGTCGCCTGAAAACTTATTCAACTCACCGAATGCAAGCTCAAAATATTTTGGAACGAATCCGTCTGCAGTATCTCTTTCATTCACAAGGAATTTATATAGTAGTGATTTTCGCCTGTCTCCTTCAATGCCGAGTATTTTTTCTTTTTCATAAAATGTTAATGCCGAGTTCAGGTTTAACTTGTCAATTTTCTCCTTAGCTATTTTGAATATGATTTCCTCACATTCTTTAAATTCTTCCGGTGATGCACCTTGCAACTTAATTCCTTTTTCGGTTATGGTTGAATAAAATCCGAATAAAATAGTGTGAAGCAGACTGCCCATTTCGAGCGCTTCAATCTCCTCTGTCGGTTCTTCAAGCGTTGTTAAGTGTAGCACCCTTTGCGCAAAATATTGATACGGACACTTGGCATAAGTCTCCAACTGCGAAGTTGAAAACTGCTTTTCTTTGAACTCCGCTAATTTGTTTTTTAATTCATCATTGAGTTCGCCGGTTAAAATTCCGGTGTAAGGCGATTCGGAAAACGGCTCTTTAATTCTGATGTTATTAATCTCTATTGCTCTTTTAACTTTTTCGATTTCGATGCCGGCATCTTCGGGCAATTTAAACTCTGTACCTTTGCCAATGCTTTCACCAATATATTTCAGCAGCTCTTCTTTTGAATAAATAGTATCCGAATAATCTTCGGCAGATTTTGTTTTAACTTCAAAAAGATTTTTAAACTCAATTAAAAAATTCGACTCGACAAGCTCTTTCTTTTCATCGTTTGATGGATGAGTAAGATATAAACCTTTCTGCCACGAACACAATGTTTGATAAAAATGATATCGCTCTTCGGTTTGATGTCTTATCTCTTCCTTTGCAAACGAACCTGAGAAGAAAACTTCGGGAGTATAACGAGTTGGGAAATCGCCGTCGGTTAAACCTGCTATAAAAAGGTAATCGAACTTTAGTCCTCTTATTTCGTTTAGCGTAGTAACCTGAACTCCGTAGCCCGGTTTCTCTTTTATGTTATATCTGCCGAATGCACTTAAAGTAATTATCTGGTTCAAAAAGAATTTAAGCGGGAGTTTGGTTCCATCTCCCTGTTCAATTGAAAGCAGAGTCATCAACTCTTCAATGCTTTCCATAAAAGTTGTAACGGCTTTAATGTTCGTCTCTACAAACTTGTCGTTTCCTTCAAGAAGGTTTGTGTGAAACTTAAGCTTGAAAATTAATTTGTTCAGATTTTCTAAAAACTCCTTAACCGTCATCTTCTTCTCGAAGGGTTTAAGAAGTGTGTGCAGCGCTTCAATGTCTTCCAATGCTTTTTCGTAATCGACATTATAGCGTTTCATCTCGTTATACGATTCATCTTCGTAACGGCTTTCGGTTATTGCATCCTTCAGTCGCTCGCGCCAGTTACGCAGTCCCGAAACAATCTTCAACTCGATTGATGCTTTCAACAGATTAGTGAGATCGAACTGCTCCAACCGTATGAACCTGCTGCTCAACGCACGGAATATGTTCTTGTAATAAAAATCGTTCTCCAGAATTTCCAGCAGATTGATAACAGCGATGATAGGCGGCGAAGTGCTCAGCGAAAGCCGGTCGGTAAGATTAAACGGAATACCGAAACGCGTAAACTGATCGCGCACAACGGGTGAGTAAGGTTTGATAAGATTGAACACAACACAAATGCGGTTCGGCTTTACGTTTTTATGAACGATTAACTCTTTAATTTCTTTTGCAATAAGTTCAATTTCATTCTCCCTGTTGAAAGCCGTTATTTCGGTTAAGCGATTTGTGAATCTTTTATCCGGTGTTTTCTCTTTTTTCCCGAAAAGCTTTTCCTTAACCCGGTTGATGAACTCAGTCTGCTCGGCAGGCGATAAATCTTTAACTTCTTTAAAACCCTTCTTCAATAATTTTTCGTAACATTTTTTGAGATGCGAGAAGATTAGAGGGTTGTATTTGTAATAATCGAAATAAACATAAAGCTCAATTCCTTCAAGCTCTGCTGTTGAGTTTATTATTTCTATTTCGGGATTTGTGAACTCATCGAAACCGTTAATAATTATTTTCTTTACCTGTTCGTAATTCTCGTTAAACAATTTTACAAATTCTTCTTCCGGTTTGCCGTTTAACTCTGCATATACATCACCGATTTCCTTAACGCCGATTGAGTTAAACTTTTCCTGATAGATTTTATAAATAGCTGCTATGTCTTCTGCTTTTGCACGTTCCGCGCCGGTTAATGTTTTTGCTTCGTTCATCAGCAATTCAGGACTAATGCCGTTTTTCTTATATTCGGAAATAACATTCTTCACACGTTCAAGCGTGCCGAAAGGAATTTCATCTTTATAATTCGAAAAGTATTTTAACTCCGCTTCCTGAAAGCTTTGCTTTAAAAGCACAACTGCTGTTTGTTCGCTTACAAGCGGTGCACCGTCCGGTGAGCCGAAAAGCATTCGTGTGCAGTAAGTTCCTATTGTTTCAAGGTTCAATCCTGCCGCCGCATTATTGGGTGAGCGGGAAATCAACTCTCTTTTGAAGTAACGTATCTTTCTGTTGGTGGGAACGATGAAAAGTATTTCGTTAAGCTTGCCTGCTTTTATTATCTCATCAGTGAGTAAGTCTAGATCAATTTCAGTACGACCGTACTTTGTTAATATCATTTCTTCCCCGGTGATTTAATCAGCAAATCCCTGTACGAACTTCTTATCTCTTCGTAGTCGTTAAGGTTAAGCAGCTCTTTTATTTTCCCGAACCTTTTTTGTGCATCGGCTTTTCCGTTGAGCACAAGCGTTTCGAGTTCCAAAAATTTGCCGAGATGTTTTACCGTATCGAGATGAATTCGTGTATCGTCGTAATAATATAACTCACGTTTCTTTTCTACCACCACTTCGGTTTTAAGGAATGAAGAAAAAAGTTTATCCGAACCCTTGCTGCTCATATAAGCAACGTGGTAATCCGACCACCTGTTTTTAGCGGCTTCATTCCGGTTGTAATAAATCAAGCTTTCGCTCCCGTTTTCTATGCGGAGTTTCAGCAGTCCGTTCGGCACGGAGTAGTAAATATCTTTCTGATTTAAGATGCCTCTTTTTTCCGCATCAATTTTTTTAAGAATTCTTTTAAATGAGTTGTGCGAATCAACTTTTATTTTCAGTTCAAGATTTACAGGCATCAACACTCCTTTTCATAAATCTGCAAAACTTCTCTTTCTCTTCTCGGTTTTATCGAATTGATTTCTGTTGTGGTTAATACAAGCTTTAAGTGTTTACTGAAAACTTCCGTTACTTCTTTAACATTCAGCCCGAAGGGCGGACCGCCGGGTCGGTTTTCAACAGGGAAGAGCAGTGCAATCAGTCTTCCGCTGCATTTTAATATCGAAGCAATCATTTCGGCGTATTCTTCTCTTCTGTTAGGATTGATTGCACAAAGCGTAACATAGTCGTAAACAAAATCGTAATACTCTGTACGATATCCGGGAAGATTGAAAAAGTCATCTACGATAAAATTTATTTTCACTCCTTCATTCGCTGCAATTTTCTTAGCAGCATCAACGGCAGTTCGGGAGAAATCGATTGCGGTAACTTCGAGTCCCGCTTTTGCTGCGGCAACTGCATCGCGTCCGTATCCCGAACCCAGAATTAATATCTTGCCTCCGTCGATAAATTTTCTATCATTAAGCATATCGACGAATGCGGGAGTGGGCGTTTTCAAATCCCAGTTGGGAACATCCTGTTTATATATATCGTCCCAAAACGACGAATCGTCAACAAAAGTTTTCATTGAACGGCTTAGGTATTGATATTCTGATGAAGTTAAACAATATTTGACACAAGAATAATGATTAGTATGAAAAAGATAATTATAAGCATAATATTACTAATTCCGTTTCTAAATGTAAACGGACAGGGAATTGGCGAATTAGCGCCGGAAAAACCGCCCAAAATTTTTCCTCCGAACGCGTGGGGTTTTGATATTATGATTGGCGAAAGCGGTTTCGGTTTAGGCGGATTTTACAGGCACAACTTCAATAATACACTTACCATGTTCACCGACATTTCTTTTTCCGAATCGAAGGACGAACGTGAATTTGAGTTTGTTGATATTTACGGCAATACTTTTACGGTGGGAAAGAAAAACAGAATATTCCAGGTGCCCGTTACTGTTGGTTTGCAGTACAGATTATTCGAAAGGGAATTAGCCGATAATCTTCGTCCTTATATTACGGGAGGAATCGGACCATCGGTGGTTATTACCACACCGTACAACATGGAGTTTTTCAACTCTTTCGGCGAAGCTTCGGTTAAGTTTGCCGCCGGAGGTTATGTTGGTGCCGGTGCAAATTTTGGGTTAGACGATAGAAATTTAGTCGGGATAAGTTTCCGGTATTACATAATAAAATTTTTCGGCGACGGTGTTGAGAGTCTTGAGGGAAGATTTAAAGACACAATCGGCGGGTTCTTTGTAGCGCTTAATATTGGGTTTATGTATTAGCAAACCACCCCGATTTCAATCTTCTGCAATAGCTTCCAATACTTAATCCAAACTGTAAAGCAATTCATGATTTACAAATCCTAATACCTAACCCGGATAAATATTAGAAAGACAAATTTCAAAAATCAATTTGCAAATTAAATTCAAATCTCAATTACTAGAATTCCAAACTATTTTTGAACATTAATATTTTGAATTTGGATATTATTTGAATTTTGGGATTTGCTATTAGTTATTTTCTACCTTAAAGCTGTCTTCTTTGTTTGAGATATTTTCTGTTAAATATTTTCATACCAAACAAAACAAAAATGCAAAACAATTTCCCCTCCTCGCTGAGGAGGGGTCGGCTTTAGAGACTGTGTGAAAATTAATAATCAAGGGAAGGTTTAGAATCAGAAGAAAATTTAACACCAGATTTTTTTAATAAAGAA
>JAJRSV010000049.1 GCA_024278655.1 Bacteroidota bacterium
CAGCGAAAAGCAATTGAAGCATTAAAAGCAAAGCTCGACGGAAAAGAAGAACTCATTAAAAGAATAGATGATGTTTTTGCGAATCCCGGAGATGAAAATCCTTTCGATACAATTTTAGAAGATAAAGAACTCGGTAAACTGCTGCTTGAAGAAATCAACTGTCCGCAGTGTGGTAACAAAAACACTTTTACCGAAGCGCGCAATTTCAATCTTATGTTTAAAACATTCATCGGTCCGGTTGAAGACAGCGGTGCGGTAGTTTACCTGCGACCCGAAACAGCGCAGGGAATATTCGTAAACTTTTTGAATGTGCAGAGTGCATCGCGCCAGAAACTGCCGTTTGGAATTGCACAAATCGGTAAAGCATTCCGCAACGAAATAAACACAAAAAACTTTCTGTTCCGCACACGCGAGTTCGAGCAGATGGAAATGCAGTTCTTCGTTAAACCCGATCAGGATAAAAAGTGGTACGACTACTGGAAGGGAAAAAGAATGGAATGGTACAAATCATTGGGAATGACGCCTTCGAAACTCCGGTACCACGATCATCCGCAGGATAAGTTGGCGCACTATGCTAAAGAAGCAACCGATATCGAATACGAGTTTCCATTCGGGTGGGGCGAGATTGAAGGAATTCATAACCGGACCGATTACGACTTAAGCAGGCACGAAGAGTTTTCCGGAAAATCGATGAAGTATTTTGATGAAACCATCAAAGAAAAATATATTCCTTACATCATCGAAACATCGGCGGGTGCAAGCAGGTCGTTTATGGCTTTTCTTATCGATGCATACTACGAAGAGGAAGTAAAAGGCGAGAAGCGCGCAGTGTTGAAATTTCATCCGCGGCTTGCACCTATTAAGGCAGCCATCTTTCCGCTTGTTAACAAAGACGGCATGCCGGAAGTTGCAAGAGAAATTGAAAAAACACTTCGCAAAAACTTTAAAGTATTTTACGATGACAAAGGTGCCGTCGGCAGACGTTACCGCAGGCAGGACGAAGCCGGAACTCCGTTCTGCATAACGGTCGATACACAAACACTCGAAGACCGGACTGTTACCGTGCGCGAAAGAGATTCGATGGAACAGGAAAGAGTAGCGATAGATAAACTTACAACTTATCTTTTGAACAAGCTTCAAACCGGATAATGAAACTTTATGTAGTTCTGCTGTATTCTTTTGTTTTGTTTTTTTCGTCTCAAACCTTTGCACAAAAAACGGAATTCGATTCACTCGTTGTAACAGGAATACGGCAGATCTACAGCATAAAATTTTCGGAAGCCGAAAAAACTTTTCAAATACTGCAAAGCAAATATCCACCGCATCCCGCGGGAAAATTTTTCCTTACAATGATATACTGGTGGCGTATAATTCTCGATACATCGTACGAAGGTTACGATGATATATTCGTCGAAAAAATTGAAGAGGTGATTGATTTCTGCGATGAATTGCTCGATAAAAATCCGGATAACGTTGATGCAATATTTTTCAAAGGCGGAGCAATCGGTTTTCGCGGAAGGTTGGCTGCGTTACGCGAAAATTGGTTAAGTGCTGCAGACGACGGAAGGGAAGCGCTGCCGCTTGTTGAAAGAGCCGGCGAGCTCGACCCGAATAATATCGATGTTCAACTCGGTTTCGGAATTTATAATTACTACGCCGCAGTCATTCCCGAAAAGTATCCTATTGTAAAACCTCTTATGCTTTTCATTCCTTCCGGCGATAAAGAGCTTGGCATAAAACAATTAAAGAATGTAGCCGAACATGGTAAATATGCTAACTACGAAGCACGTTATTTTTTGATGACGCTTTATTTCAATTTCGAAAACGATATGCGGCAGGCGGAAATGTACGCAAAGATGCTCACCGATGATTTCCCGGATAATCCGGTATTCGAGAGATGGCGCGGAAGAATTGCTGTGCGCCGCAGCGAGCTTGCATTAGCCGATTCTATCTTCAGGGATGTGCTGATGAAAGCGGAAAAAAGACTACCCGGATACAATACGCTTAAAGTAAAACGCGAAGCTGTTTACTACGTTGGTTTCCACTTCAGGAATTTAAACCAGTACGATTCGGCTCAGGTTTATTTTGAAAAGTGTATCGACTATTCGAAGAAGATTGATAAAGATGAAGCATCCGGCTTCCTGATTAACTCGACATTATACCTTGGTATGATAAAAGAGATGAACGAAGAGTATGCCGCTGCAAGAATGTATTACGAACAGGTTTTAGACATGCGCGAGTTCGGTAATTCACATCAGCTTGCTGAACAGTACCTCGAAAGAATAGAAGGGAAGTAGCTCTTCTTTTAATTTAAAACAATCTCTCTTATCACTCCCGGGTTCCACCTTCTTTTTATTAATAACTGCACAATAGTGCTTAAATAGCATTTTTAGGAAAGATCATTTACAAAAACCGCATATATATGCGGTTGCATCGTCCGCTGTTTCTATTAGTTTGAACACAGAGATTCCGGAGTAATTAATAGTGCCTGAATAAAAACTTTAACAAGATGAAAGGGCGGCACAATGAATGACTTTAAGCCAGCAAAAACTTTATCGAATCCTCTTTCGGATTTGATAAGTGATGAGGTCTACGATCTGCTCGTAAGCAAAGGTCTCATTCACGAAAGAGCCGTTAGGGATTACAGGATAAGAAAAAAGTTTAAAGCTTTAAGGGCTCAGAAAATTCGTACCGGCGATGCTATTGATACTTTAAGAGAAGAGTATCCGTACCTGCAGTTCGATACGATTAGAAAGATAGTGCATAATCCGCCCAAGCAGGTAAGTGTTTAACGAAAGGATATTCTTCTTAACAAAGAGCGGTCTCCGGGCGATGCAAGTCCTCCTCCTTCATCAGGAGACCGTTCTGTTTTCAAATTAAAATAAACCACGAAAAAATTAAAGAGCCCCACCCCCAAGGGGAGGGCTTTTGAGTTATAAATGTTGATGCTTGTAATTATCATTTTAATAGCATTAGCTTTTTTGTTGATGAATAGCTTCCAGCCGTTAACCTGTAAAAGTACACGCCGCTTGGTAATCCCTCTGCATTAAATTCAATTTCGTATTCGCCCGTGGAAAGCCCCACCCAACCCATCCTCAAGGGGAGGGCTTTTGAGTTATAAATGTTTATGCTTGTAATTATCATTTTAATAGCATTAACTTTTTTGTTGATGAATAACTTCCAGCCGTTAATCTGTAAAAGTACACGCCGCTGGGTAAGTTAGCTGCGTTGAATTCAACTTCGTACTCGCCGGGTGGTAATTCTTTATTTACAAGAGTGGCTACTTCGTTCCCTAAAATGTCGTACACTTTTAAAGTAGTACTGTAGAGCGACGAGGCTCGTCGCTCTACATTTGGAATAGTGAATTTTATAGTTGTGCCGGGATTGAAAGGGTTTGGATAATTTGCGTATAATTTAAATTCTGTCGGCAAATTGGTTTCAGATGAGTCACCCACATTCGGAAGAATTTCTATTATAAATGTTGTGTCACTTTCATCTGTTACAGTAGAATCCGAAAGATCAGTTAATTTTATTCTGCACTTCCGGGAAGTCTGCGGCGCTTCTACTAACCAATTATAGCTTCCGTCGCTCGGTGTTGCTTCTGTTATTGTATACCAGAGTGTTCTATCCTCCAGACTCAATTCTATTTTGACACTATCTACGCTATAACTCGTCCAGTTAATTTCTTCCTCACTACCCATAAAGAAAAACTCACCACCATTAGGTGAATCAACAACAATTTTAGGTATCGGCTTGTTATCGAATCTTAACAGCCAAACATCAAAACTTCCGGACCCAAACGAATTAGTTCTGCCGGTAACAATATAACCGCTGTCCGAAGTTTCCTGAACTGCCAAAGCCCTGTCATGCAAAGGGGCGGAAATTCTTCTCTCCCACTCAACACCGCCTGTTTCGTTTGTCTTAATTAAACATACATCCGATAGAGAATCATACTTTGTAATTATATATCCGTCATCGGAAGTTTGTTCAAAATTAGTAAAAGTTTCGTGACCGGTATTGCCCAGTACAATCTGCCAAAGAATACTGCCCGAGTTATTTACCTTTAATAGCCATATATCCGTTCTATACATTGTTGGATTATTTGTCGTACCGCCAATAATCAAATTACCATCGTTTGCTTTCTTTAGAACCGGAGAGGTATCTTCATTATTTCGTGTGTAGCTTTTAAGCCATAAAAAATCACCTTCGATCGAATATTTCATTAAAAAGAATTCAAGTGTACTACCAAAAGGATACACAAGAGTAAATTCAGTTCCGCAAACCGCCAAACCGCCGTCGCTCATCTGTTGAACAGAAGTTACCCAAAACCCGTCATAGCAGCAGTTGCCTTTTGTATGAGACCATAAAACCTCACCGCTTGAATCGGTTTTTATTATCCAGGAACTGCTGCCGAAATGGTCCGTCCAGTTTGAATCTCCTACAACAACATATCCGCCATCAGGAAGTTGCTTTGCATCTTCCCCCCATTCATCCGTAATGCTTCCATATGTCTTGAACCATTGTGTGTTTCCGACCGAGTCAATTTTCAATAACAGCACATCGCTCATACCATTACCATAAGACTCGGTTGAACCCGCGATAATAAAACCGTTATCATCTGTGGGATTTATAGATTTTGCTTCATCATCTTCGCTGCCCCCAAAAGTTTTTATCCATTGAGAATTACCGTCCTGATCAGTTTTAATTATCAACACATCTTTACCGCCAGCGCCAAATGATTCGGTAACCCCGGCTATAATGAATCCACCATCCGATGTTTGAAGTACGGAATAACCGATATCAGAAAGGTTACCGCCATAGGTTCTGGTCCAAAGTGTATCGTGTTCCTGAGCAACTACATTTACTAAAAACAATATTGCTAAAACTGCAGTGGATTTAATATAACAGCACATTATAACTCACGTTAAATCTATACAAATATTATTTGTTATAAATAAGTCTAAAAAAGAATTGTATATTTTTCATTTTAATAGCAATAGCTTTTTTGTTGATGAATAGCTTCCAGCCGTTAACCTGTAAAAGTACACGCCGCTTGGTAATCCCTCTGCATTGAATTCTACTTCGTATTCGCCGGGTAGCAATTCTTTATTTACAAGAGTGGCTACTTCGTTTCCTAAAACGTCGTACACTTTTAAAGTAGTACTGTAGAGCGACGAGGCTCGTCGCTCTACATTTGGAATAGTAAATTTTATAGTTGTGCTTGGGTTAAAGGGGTTTGGATAGTTTTGTGATAGATAAAACTTTGTTGGTAAATCCGGTATTTCGTCTTCAACCGATACAACTGTTGTATCGCCGTAAACCGTTCCGTTTATTATGCAGCCAAACAACTTAGATGAAAAATATATTAAATCCCCGCAGCCATAATCGTATATTCCTATGCCTTTAACCAGAGAATGGTCGCAGCCCCAGCCGGGCGAAGAAGGAAATAATTTTTTTAAATATGTATTTAAGCCCCACAATGAAAATTCCTCTTCACTTTGAACTACCTGACATCCCCATGCCTGGTTATATTCGTAGCAAACAGTATCGCCCAATTCGCCAGATAGATTTTCATACACTAAATCTTCACCTGAATTTTCATCATACGCATATATTACTGCGGTTAACGAATCTAGACGTAAAAATAAAGTGTCAATTGTTCCACTAATTCTTCTTTGCAACATCCTAAAATATTTTTTCCCGTTGCTCAACACAATTTCATCATCTATAATATTCCAGGAATACCCTATAAATTCGGGTATTCCATTTTCATAATAGTAGTTTTCATAAACCCATAAATTACTGATTGAAAGAGGGAGCCAACCATAGTTTTCTTCCGGAGGTGTAATGCTTTTAATTACTTTAAGCGAATTACTTATAATATCAATTTCATAAATGCGATATTTTGTTGCTGCATAAAGCTTAAATGAGTTGGGTTTTTTGTAAATACCTTTGATGGTATCTTCCAGACTTATGACGGGATAAAAATCATCACCGTAATTTCCAGAAGAATAGATGTTATTTACGTCTGCTAAATAAATTTCACCTGCTGAAGCAGCATCACTGGAAATAAAAATCTCATTAGGAGATGTATATTTAGTGTTCCAGGTGAACACTTCACCGTCATTTGAGGAAATCTTTAACTCATAATTATTATTGTTGAAATTCCTAACCACTCTGTAGATATGAGTTTGATCGGGATCATAATGGTACTGCTGTTCCCAGTAAGTCATCGAAGAATCGACAATGTAAAAACTGATTCCCCCGTCTGTTGTTTTATAAAGATTCTTGTAGATTGTTTCCCACGCAAAGAATGTTTGGTCGTTAAAAGGATTAAGTGAAAGCAGCTCGTAAGTATCCGACACACTTTCCCAGTTCCATCCTCCGTCCGTACTTCTGATAGTTAATTCGAAGCCAAGTGAATCATAAACCTGTACACCCGCATAAAGCAGGCTATCGTTCTGACCCGAAATTTCAATTACGTGCTCAACTCCTCTTCTGTAGTAAGTGTTTTCGCTGTCAAATCGGTAAATGAAAGTATGCTCATATAAGACTGTTATATCTGTAGTTCCGCCATAAATATACAGTTCGGGATTATTCTGCCAGAATGTTAAGTCGCTTATAACAAACTCTTCCGGCATGTTTGTAACAGAGTCAATACCGTAGTAGCTTTTAAGAAATAAGGTGTCGGTGTTGGAAGATAAATCATAATGATAAATGTTGTTAGATGAGACAGGCAAGTAAGTAGCTGAATCAATCCATGATGTATATATCCGGTAGAATAAATGTGTATTTCCCTGCTGGTCTTCAATTCCGTTCAGTTCGGAAAACTGAGGTGCGACAGTTTGAGCGAAACCGTTTGCAAAGAAATTTAATAATAAAAACGCCACCCATTTTTTCATAATGTCACCTCACTTTCCGTTATTGTTATTGTTGATTTGGTTTTTATACTACCTCAATAAAATCAGCTTTTTTGCTATAATTATTTTCTGTTTTACTTTTCATCTCAACAATATTAGTTTTTTTGTTGAAGAAAAACTACCTGCTGTTAACCGGTAAAAGTACACACCACTCGGCAATCCTGTAGCGTCAAACTCTACTTCATAAGTGCCTGCTTCTTTTACTTCATCAACAAGCACAGCTACTTCATTCCCTAAAACATCGTACACCTTTAAACTTGCATACTGCCTGTTGCCTACTGTATACTGTATTACAGTGCCCGGATTGAAGGGATTGGGGAAGTTTTGTGATAGATAAAATTTATTGGGAATTGCTGAATCTACAGAGTCATCTACCGATGGGAATATATCAATTACAAAAGTCTCATCACTTGAATCTGCAATTGTGCTATCCGCTAAATCCGTAATATGAATTCTGCAATCCCACGATGTATGCGGGGCTTGTACAAGCCACTCGTATAATCCATCACTAAGTGTCGATTCGGCTATAGTAGTCCGTAGTAATCCGTTATCAATACTCAATTCTATTTTCACACTATCAACATTATTGCTTAACCAGGTTATTTCTTTCGTATCACCCATAAACCAATATTCACCTCCGTTTGGTGATGTGACTCTTATCCCCGGTAAATCGGATAAATTAAAGTGGTTAATTACCTCTGTAAGAAATTCAGGGTGATGTATTAATCTATATAAATCGATTATTACATTCAGTGAATCGGCTGCCGACATAAAAGTAGTATACATATCAGGAAAGAGTTGATTTACACCGAACAAAATGGGAACTACTCCGCTTTCAATAACCGGTATTCCCGGACTTATAAAACTTGTATCGATAATTACATCTTTAGTAAATACAGAGTCTATTCCAACTATAGAATCAACAGGAACAGTTGTTAACAATAAAACAGCCCAGTCAATACCAATGTAATTCCAGAAATCTACGCTCTCTATATTCTGAAAATACAAATTAGAATAAAGGTAAATTGGTTTTTTCAATTGCAGGTAACCAATTAAGTTGTTGCCTTCAGACTGAGATAATGTGTATGGGTAGTCGATAAAAAGAAAAAGCGCATCGAAGTTATTAACATTCTCATCAATAGTATCGGCAACAACTATGGGAATCGGTGATAATTGAGAAAAGGTAGATTGAAAACTTTCCGAAACACCGTTTGGATCGAACACAAGTATTTTTTTATCCTGCGCTTTTGAAAAATTAGCTGATAAAAGAAAAATTATTACTGCAGCATATATAGTAATAGTTTTCAAGTTAGAACCTTCACTTTTATTTATTGAAATTTATTTCCCTTTTCATTTTACCGGACTAACGAAGAAGAATCATTTTTTTAGTTTGAATAAAATTACCGGCTTTTAATTGGTAAAAGTACACTCCACTCGGCAATCCTGTTGCATCAAATTCTATTTCATACTCGCCGGGTGGTAGTTCTTCATTTACGAGTGTGGCTACTTCTTTGCCTAAAACATCGTAAACTTTTAATGTAACGTTGTAGGTCGACGAGCCTCGTCGACCTACATTTGGGATTGTGAACTTTATTTTTGTGCTTGGGTTAAACGGGTTAGGGTAGTTTTGTGATAGATAAAATTCCGTTGGAAGATTTGGAGTTTCATCTTCAACCGAAACAACTGTTGTATCGCCGTAAACTGTTCCGTTTATTATGCAGCCCTTTAATACAATCCATGTGTCTCCGAAATCAAAGTACTTGTATATGCTGTCCAATCCTATTCCCTGTGTCAAAGAATACACAGGAGGATGCAGAATATATTGTTCGTAAACTTTCTTTGGTTTCGTTAATCCCCATTTTTCGAATGTCACTTCATCAAGCACCCTTGTAAAACTTCCTTCATAATAACCCATCCGGTAGCTTTGAACAGTATCACCTTTCTCTGCAAGTAAATCGTCAATTACGTACTCGTTATCAGGTAAACTGCTGTTTTCATCATACCTGTATACTTTACCTTCTGTAGAATCTATGCGTTCGAGAACTTCATCAACTCCCCAGATTGTTTCATCCTTTATCACATAATACTTCTTGTTGTTCGGTGCAATTGTATCTCTTAATACTTCTTTTATTAAAATGTTATAATCACCGTGAGGAATTGTATCGTAGTAGATCGTGTTTTCTTCGTAAACCCACCTGTTACCTATCGCCAGGGGATAGTAATCAAAAACCTCATCCGGAATGGGTAAGCTTTTTATTACCTGTATTGTGTTCGGAGTGATTTCATAAATCCTATATTTGGTTGCAGCATAAAGTTTATCTGAATTCGGTTTTTTGTAGATGCCTACAATTCTTTTGTCCAGAGTTTTATAAAGATTGAAGTTATCACCATAATCGGTTGATAAGTAGATGTCTTTTTGATCGGCAAGGTATAATCCTCCTGTATTTGAGCCATCAACACAAATAAATATTTTTGAATCGCTCGAATATTTTAGCTGCCAGCTATATGCAGAACCCTGATTATCAGAAACTATAAGGAAGTTTATATTATTTTCTGATGTGAGTCTGTAGATATGAGTTTCGTCTACATCATAGAAAAATTTATTGGATGTTATATTTCCTGTCGTATCAACTATAAAAAAATCCGCACCTCCATTAGTTGACTTAAATAAATTTCCAGCATCATCTACTGCAAAAAGTGTGTTTTGATCAAAAGGAGTCAGCGAAATAAATTTCACTGTATTTACCGGTAGCCAGTTCCAACCACCATCAGAACTTTTAACAGTTCGGTCCTGAACGGAGAAAATATTCCCGCCAGCAAAAAGGATGCTATCATTTTGTTTTGATATGTCAATATCATCAACCTCACCCCACTCATAATAATTTGTATTACCGTCAAATCTTTCTATAAAGGCGAAAGGTTCGGGACCAAAACCAATCATACCACAAAAAATGTATTCGTTAAAATTATTGTCCCAGAATTCGTAATCATATATAAACCTTGCCGATTCCATCACAGGACTTGAATAAAGGTAGTCACGCAAAAAAAGCGAATCGATTGATAAACCTATTACCAAGTGATAGATATCATTATTATAAGAATGAGTATTTGCGTCGTATGTTTCACTGTAAATTCTATAGAAAAGATGTGAGTTTCCCTGCTGGTCCTCCATTCCCTTAAGTTCCGAGAACTGAGGTGAGATATTTGTTTGAGAAAAAATATTTGCTGTAATACAAACAGATAATATTACAATCAATTTATTCATAACAATTCATCATCTTATTAATGCCATTTTTTTAGTTTGAATAAAATCACCGGCTTTTAACTGGTAAAAGTACACTCCGCTCGGCAATCCTGTAGCGTCAAACTCTACTTCATACTCGCCGGGTGGTAGTTCTTCATTTACGAGTGTGGCTACTGCTTTGCCTAAAACATCGTACACTTTCAGCGTTGTTAACCTCACCCTTTGTCCCTCTCCTTGGTAAGGAGAGGGAATAACAAATTTGATTTTTGTGCCTGGGTTGAAGGGGTTGGGATAGTTTTGTGATAAATAAAATTCCGTTGGAAGATTTGGAATTTCGTCTTCAACCGAAACAACTGTTGTATCGCCGTAAACTGTTCCATCTATTACGCATCCTTTAAGTGATTGATAAGTAAATCCGAAATCAAATTCATATTCGAGACTGTCTAACCCAATGTCCCTTGTTAAAGAATGTTTAAATAATCCGAGTCCGAGATGTTTGTATAATATTCGTGTTTTATGTAAATCCCACTTTTGAAATTGATCCATTCCCGTAACAACAGTTGGAAAGTTTGAATCATAAAGCTGTCTGCTTGTCCAAATTGTATCGCCAATAAAAGCGAGCAAATCATCTATTACATATTCATTTTCCTGTAAGCCCGGGTCTTCGTAATATCTGTAAATCAAACCTGATGATGTATCAATTCTTTCATAAGAATAATTTGTGATTCCGGATGAATCATAATATTCTTTGATAGCATAATAAAGTTTGTTATTAGGCAGGATGGTGTCGCCTGTTACTTCTCTTATAAACAACCCGTGATAATCACTTGTATTAGAGAAAGTGTATTCATCATATACCCAACGGTTACCAACCTGAAGAGGATAAAATCTCAATACTGATTCAGGGACCGGTAAATTCTTTATTACATTGAATGTATCGGGGGGTATCTCGTAAATCTTTAAAGGAGTAGATGCGTAAAGAATATCGCTACCGGATTTTTTATATAAACCGGTTACACTTCTATCGAGCACACGATACAAACTAAATGTGGTACCGAAATCTGTCGATTTGAATATACGTCTTTTAATTGCATAATAAACTTCACCCGGTGTGTTTTCATCGTTTGTAAAATGGATAGTTGCAGGAGATGTCATTCGGAGATTCCAGGAAAAAGGATCTCCGTTGCTGTTGGAAATGAGAAGAGCATATTCATTGAAGTTACTTGTAACTCCATAAATATGCTGCGCGTCAGGGTCGTAATAAAGTTTTGCCATGCGGCTCCAGTGCGAATCGTCATCAACTATATAATGGCTGTAACCTTCATCTTCTGATCGAACGAGCTTGTTATTATCTATTCCATAAATCTGTGAGTCGTCGTTCTTGCTCAATGAAACGAGAGCGTAATCAATAATCTCCAGACTGTCAAAATTAAAAGTCCAATTATAACCACCGTCGATTGACTTTAATAAATTATGCTCACTAATCACAAGGTATAACAGGTTCTGGTTCTGTTGAGATATTTCTATATTCTCTACTGTACCGAATGCATCTAAATTGATATCTCCATCGTATCTTACCAAAATTGCAGCAGGGTCAATATTGTAGTCAACCCCGCCATAGATATAATGGGCAGGATTGTTATTGAAAAACTCATAGTCGAATATTGATGTTCCATAACATCCATCAAAAGGATCGGATACAGCTACATCTTCAATAAAAAGAGTATCGATATTGTTTGTTAAATCGAAATGGTAGATGCTTTTCGACCAGCAACCTGATTGAAACACATCATAAACACCACCGTACCTGTAAAACAGATGTGTATTGCCTGTTGAATCTTCAATCCCCCGCAGCTCGAACAGATGTGAATAGGATTGAGGAAACGAAATGTTTGTTAAAATTAAAAGAACAATTAAAATTTTGCTTCGCATAAATCCTCCCCGTGGATTTTTTTTGCAAAGTAATAAATTGAGGTGTGAATTTCAACAAAAATATTTGTGAAGGAAGGTGGTAAATGAGTCGTTTTACGCAACCGGTTATGCAGGGACGCTTCTTTGTCTTACAATTTCGAATAAAAGTATTCCCGTTGCAACCGAAACGTTAAGCGATTGAATTTTTCCGGTCATAGGAATTTTAACAAGAAAGTCGCACTTATCGGCTGTTAATCTTCTAATTCCTTTTTCTTCGTTACCGACAATAAGAGCTACAGGCATTTTATAATCGACTTCGGTGTAAAGTTTTGCTCCTTCAACGTACGAACCCACAATCCAGAATCCGTTTTCTTTCAATTCATCAATTGCGTGGGCAAGATTGTTTACAAGTGCTATTTTAATATGCTCCGATGCGCCTGCCGAAGTCTTGCTGACTGTTGCACTAATCGGCGCACTGTTATGTTTTGTTATTATAACGCCGTGCACTCCGCTGCATTCCGCAGTGCGGAGTATTGCCCCCACGTTGTGCGGATCCTGCACCGAATCAAGAATGAGGATAAGCGGATACTCCGCCTTTTTAGCATCGCTTATTATCTCGTCGAGTGAATAGAACTTTTGGGAAGGTTTTATTGCCGCAACACCCTGTGCTTTTTTATCGGTTACAACAGCTTTAAATTTTTCGAGCGGAATCTGGTTGCATTTTATTCCGCGTTTTTTAGCCGCAACACGTATTGCATTTATTATGTTACCTTGCTGTCCGTAAAGAATATAAACCTGTTCGATCTCTTCGCCCGAGTTAATGGCTTCGAGTACAGGTTTTCTGCCGATGATCAAATCCATCTTAAAGAAGCATCTTAATTTTTAATTATACTTTGAATAGTCTCAGTAAGGTTTTCAACGGAAATACTTTGCTGCTCACCTGTTTTCATATTTTTCAGGTTAATCATTCCTTCTTTAAATTCATCGCCGCCAACGAACAGCGTAAACTTTGCATTCATCTTGTTAGCTTCGCGCATTTGTGCCTTTACACTCCGCTGAAGATAGTCGTAATCGGTTGCAATGTTTTCTTTCCTGAGCTTCGATGCAATTTCACTCACAACCAAATCAAGTTCTTTATCAATTCTGACAATGTAAATATCAATCGACGGTTCATCGACAGTAAAACTGTTTTCGTTTTGGCAGGCGAGAAGTATCCTTTCCATACCTGCTGCAAAACCTACGCCCGGCGTGGGTTTGCCGCCAAGCTGCTCGACTAACAAATCGTATCTGCCGCCGCCAAGCAATGCACTCTGTGCACCAACCTTGCCGCTTATAATTTCGAAAGTAGTTTTTGTGTAGTAATCTAATCCGCGCACGAGTTTCGGGTCGAGCTCGAAGGGAATGCTCAGTTTGCTCAAGTATTCTTTTACGATTTCAAAATCGTTTTTGCTTTCTTCCGAGATATAATCTATTAGCAGTGGTGCGCCCTTTATTAATTCCTGATCGCTTTCAACTTTGCTGTCGAATATTCTTAAAATATTTTTATCGAACCGTTTTCTGCTGTCTTCGGAAAGCATATCCTTTTTATCGGAAAGAAATTCTCTTAAAATCTTTTTGTAATTTTCTCTATCGGCAGGAACACCAAGCGAGTTTATTTTAACGCTCAAATCTTTTAAACCGAGTGAAGATAAAACCTCGTAAGCCATTTGTATCATCTCGGCATCGAGAAGGGGAGAGGTGCTTCCAAGAGCTTCGGCACCGAACTGATGAAACTGACGAAGCCGTCCCGCCTGCGGTCTTTCCTGTCTGAACATAGGCGAGATGTAGTAAAGTTTTGAAAGCGGCTGCTGTGCACCGAGCGAGTGTTCGATAAAAGCACGAACAACGCCGGCAGTCATTTCAGGTTTTAATGTAATGCTTGTTCCGCCTTTATCGGTAAAGGTGTACATCTCCTTGCTTACAATGTCGGTCTCTTCACCGATGCTTCGTGCAAAGAGTGCGGTTTCCTCAAAAACGGGAGTTCTTATTTCTTTATAATTAAAATTTTCGAATATTCTTCGAACGGTTTCTTCAAGATATCTCCATCGTGGAATATCGGCGGGTAAAATATCTTTCGTTCCTTTTATTGCTCTTATCATATCATCTGTAATGTATTATAAATAATTCCGGTTTGCATAAACGGTAAAAATTTTATTGATGCAACGGTTATTATTTTGCGTTGACAAACTCTTGAAACGGTTACATAATAAATTTGTTATTCATTCTGATTCCCACGGTTGGAAACCGTGGGCTGCAGACACATCAAACTTCTGCGTAGTGTTCTTCTTCTTCTTTGAATATGGAAATGATTTCTTCTTTCGAATTTGCTTCCATCAGTTTTTGTCTGAAATCATCCTTGTTCATCATTCTCGAAATACGGCTGAGCAGTTTAATGTGCTTGCTTACCGTATCCTCTCTGCCAATTAAAAGAAAAACGAGATGAACCGGATTTCCGTCGAGTGCATCGTAATCGATATCCTTGTTGCTCTTGCCGAAAGCAGCAACAACATCTTTTACAGCATCGGTTTTACCGTGAGGAATGGCGAATCCTTTTCCCACGCCGGTCGACATAATTTTTTCTCTTTCCAAAACAGCCGCGCGTGCTTTTTCCAGATCGGTTACTCTTTCATCGTCTTTGAATAAATCGATTAATTCGTTTATTACATCCTCTTTCGATGTACTTGAAAAATCGGTAATCACATATTTTTCATTCAGGAGTTCTGATACTTTCATCTGTTTAATCCGTACTTAATCTTTAAGTAAATAATATTTTAAAAGCGATTTTGAATTTAACAATACATTCATCCTTAATCAATTTTGCCGCTTATTAACTAAGCGTTTACAGGATGATCTTCGTGAAATTTTTTCAGTCTGTATTCAAGGTCGGGAAATTGATTTCTTTGAACCAGAGAAACACAGGCACGAATTCCTTCCGTTCTGCTGCTCCCGGTAATTGCGAGGGTAATAGCGCTTATTCCGTAGAACAGAAGCTCCTTCAAAAGCTCCTCGCCGGTTAAACCGGGGTAAGCAAACGTAAAATAAAATCCGTCTGCAATCGGTTCGTCAACGTCTTTATCGTAAACTATGTAAAAACCGTTATCTGTAAAAAGCTTCTTCATAATTTTTGCTTTTTCACCGTAGTCTTTCACTTCCTCAACAAAGTTGAACTCTCCATCGTTTGCCGCTTTGTACATAGCCGCAAGTGCATGCTGTGCCGAGTGGGTAACGCCGGCGCTCAGTGCATAAACCGTTCCGAATATCATCGAGTAGCCGAAACGGTCGGTATCGTAAAATCTTTTTAAATCGGGATAAGTTTTATGATACAACGCATCGGAAATAATCATCATTCCGATTCGCTGTCCCGCATAACTGAATGCTTTGGAACTGGAGATGAACAAGATATAGTTGTCGGTATAGTGTGCAACCGTTGCCTGGTAAGGTGGTTTGCCCGGAGTGTAAAGGTCTTTCCTGAAATCCATTGCAACGTACGCAAGGTCTTCGAGTACAATTACGTTGTACTTGTTTGCCATCTCACCGATTATCTTAAGCTCTTCTTCGGTAAAACAAATCCACGACGGGTTATTAGGGTTTGAGTAAAGTATTGCTGTGATGTTACCTTTCTTAAGAACCTCTTCCAGCTTACCGCGGAGTTTCCCGCCGCGGTAATCATAAACATCAAACGATTCCCATTTATGCCCGAGTACATTTAACTGCTGCTTGTGTACGGGAAAACCGGGATCGATAAAGAGCACCGTATCTTTTTCCTTGTACATCCTGTTGATTGTAACGAATGCGGCAAAGCTGCCCTGCATCGAGCCGACTGTGGGTACACATCCTTCGGGATCCACATCAACATTTAAAAACAGTTTAACGAAACGCGATGCTTCTTCTTTAAGTTCGGGGATGCCCTGGATATCGGGATAGATAGCCGCAACGCCTCTTTTTAATGCTGCAATTTCCGCTTCAACTCCAACCTTTGCCGGCGGCAGTCCGGGAATTCCCATCTCCATTCTGATGTAGCGTTCACCCGTTTCTTTTTCAATTTCGTCAACTAACTTTTTTATTTCTCTAATCGATGCTTTGCCGACGTTGGTGAGCTTACTTTCTTCTATTTTTCTTTTAACAATTTCGTAGTTGATAGGTGTGTTTCGCATTGATGATACTCCGCAAAAATCAGTTAATTGTTTTCTCAAATTTAAGCATAAAATCCGAGAGACTCATAAGCGGTGCGTTACGGAACTGTTTGGAGTTTCTGGTGTAACGGGCAGTATTTACGATAAAGGGTAACGAAGCTTCGCTTCGTTTTACATTTTTAGTTCATCATTGCGGTTAAACGAATGAGTGCGTTTTTTGCCGGTTCAAAATCGGGATTGATCTTTAGTGCGTCTTCGTAATAGCTTCTTGCGGTAAACCAGTCGCCTTTTCGTTCGTAAATTCTGCCGAGGTTGAAATAAGGATAGTGCCGCGGCTCGTAATCTTCGGCTTCAATAGCTTTTTGCAGCCACCCGATTGCTTCATCTAATCTGCCTAAATTTATAAGATACGAACCGATATCGTTATAAGGATTACCGAATGAAGGATCGAGGTCAATTGCAATCTGGCATTCTTCAATTGCCTCTTCGTATTTTCCGCGCAGACTGTAAGCCCATCCTAAAAACGTATGCGCCTTTGCAGTGGGATAATAACCGATTGATGCTTTATATGCTTCTATCGCTTCGTCAATCTTTCCTTTTAAATGCAGTTCGTATCCCTTGTTAAAGAATTCGGAAGCGAGCGATATTTTATCCCTTGCGCTCATAATTTTCCTGAAAGATTATATTTAAAATTATTACGGGTATGAATTATAAACAATAGAAAATTTAATAACGAAGGGACGCCCGTCCGGGCGCCCCTTTAAAAGAGAAGATTATTTTGAAGAATGTTCCCTTCGCATTTGTGCAGCAAGCTCTTTAATCTCGGCAAGGTCTTGTACCATTTCGCTCCAGCCGTACCACATTGCATAATCGGGATTTGCGTGGAATGTTCCCTGGAAAGCTCTCATTCTGTGTTCGAGGAACATAACAAACAGCTTTTGTTCGATTACGGTTGTTGCGTCGTGGAATGTAAGCAGATCGGGATAAGCGTATGCATAACTTTCGGGCTTTGTAAGAATTCCGTCTTTGTACAAGCCCTCAATTATATTGATTGCCTGTGCCATTAAACGGTCAATCTCTTTAATCATGCTGTCGCCTTTTTCAAGCTCTGCTTTTGCAAAATTTTCGGAATGGCAGTTACCGCAGGTTTTAATCATTTTGTCCCGTTCTTTCTGCCAGTCTTCTGCAGTCAGGCGTGCAACATCTCCGGCTTTAACAACATCAAGGCGTGCAGTCGGGTTTCCGTCGGGATCGAGTACGCCCAATCCTTTTAGAATAGCCACCTGATCGTCTGCCCATTGTTTATCTTCGGGCAATGGTAAGCGGACTGCTAAAAATCCCCAGGCAGTTCTTACTTCGTGGTTACCGTCCTGCATGTGGCAAGTCTGGCAGGTAGGTGCGGATGAAGTTTCGGGCAGAATGCCAAGCTGCTTCATCGAGTTTCTTACGCCATGTTTCGAACCGGAATACATTTCCCACTGCGGATGGTCGAAGCCCATGTGGCAGGTCTGGCATGCCTGCGGCTGTTTTGCTTCTTCAACCGAGAAAGTATGGCGCGTATGGCCAGCATCGCACGAAGCGTTGCCGAAACCGGAGCCGTCTTCTTTCAGCTTCTTAATTTCTTCGGCTGACTTCAGTCCGATTTTATGACATCCTCCGCATCCTTTCATTCCTTCGGTCATTGCCATCGGCTGCATATGGAATGTAGGCATTGCCGTAAGTGCTATCCAGGCAAGTGAGTGCTTACCCTTTTTGAACTGCTCTACCTGTGTATCGTGGCAGGTGGCACAGGTTTCCGGTGTGGGAAGTTCAACATTTGCAACATCTTCCATTCCGGTGTGCTTATCGCCATGGCAAGTTGAACAGTCCACATCATTTTGCGAGTGCTTGCTTAACTGCCAGTCCGATACGATATTAGGTGTAATATCTTTATGGCAGTCGACGCAGCTTTGCGCAGCAGCAAACGAAACCGCAAAGAATGTTATACCGAGAATAAATAGAACTCTTTGTAACATACAATGTCCTCCCTGTTGTTATTGGTTTTTAAATTGGCTGCTTTAATACAACCAAAATCACTGTTCCGTATATTATTAATTTAGTTAGAACCAAATTTATTTTACAACGTTGCAGTAAGCATTAAGTATGACCAATATGCTACATCTTCTCTCGGTTTAAACATGTATTTCATCAGGTCGCCGGGAAAGAAGAGACTTCCGCCCCAAACTAAAGTTGTTCCCTTAACAAAAGCAAATTTAATTGTTAAGTCCAGCTCCTGACCGAACGAACTGCTTTCGTGCGGAGTCGGGTCGCTGTCGGTTGAAATTGTTGCTGATTTGTTCGACATAAACTGATGGAAGTTTGCACCGAAAACCCATTTTGAATTTTTAGGCGTAAACCATGCCATCAGGTAAAAATCGTGTAAACCGAGTTCCATCGTATTCTTAGGAATATTAATGAAGTAATCGGCAAAGCCGTAAAATTTATGGTTCGTAGCATAGTTGGTCTCGAACGTATTGCTTTTTGTTGCCTGGTCTTCCGGTTTGGTACCCGAAAGAATATCGGCGCCGATACCCAACTTGCTTATTCCTTCTTTATAATACCCGATAACCGATATCAGGTAAGCGGAAATATCTTTTCCGGCGCGGCTTCCGAACTGGTAACCGGCTTCAACAACGGTCGATATTTTTCCGAACGTTCCCCAATAACTTCCGCCTAAAGTTCCTCTGCTCAGTTTCAATGTATCGGGAGCAATTTTCGTACGGTCAACATCATAATAACCGAATACATCCAGCTTGTTTCTGTCGTTGAACTTTGTTGTTTTCCAGAAACCGTAAGTGCTCGATGATGGAGTTGGTTCCTGGGGATAAGGATACGTGGATGGGGTTGCGTTACCTATATAGCCAACCGATTCTTTTACTGTTAAAGCGAAAAGATGCAGGTTCAGTTTTTTCGGTCCGATAATAAACCGGATACCGTCGAACGATCTTCCCACATAGTGCCAGCCGACTGCTCCGAAGAATCGTTCGGTGCCGTATATTACTTCGAACCTGCCTGCCTGTATTGACCAGTTCCAGCCGAAGAGTTTATTCAGCTTTACGTAACCCTGATGCAGGTCGAGGTTTTTTGAGCTTGCAAGAGTTCCGGGTTCGGAACCGAAGACACGTGAATCCTGTGCCTGAATATAAAGTATAACTTTATCCTCGAATGATTTTTGCAAACCGAACCTCACTCTGCTGCTTGCAAATGTGTACGGATGAGTGCTGTTCGAAAAATCTCTTCCGTCCAATTCGGTTCTCAACCTCACCTGTCCGAAAACCGACCAGCCGTTACCGAGGTCCTGTTGTGCAAACGAAGTTGAGACAATGAGTAGTCCGACAAGAATTGTGTATATAACCGATTTCATTTTTTCACCATTAGTTTATTTTCTACCCTGATTAATTTAATAATATGTTTCCGGCAGTCCGGAAGAATAAACTCAACCGGACAGCCGGGATTATAAGTTGATTTATTATTTGCCGTAACGCTTTTTAAACTCTTCCTGAGCTTTTTTGCGTTTTTCCATTTCCTCTTTCGGCAGCTTGCCGTTGAACCATGCGTGTTCGGGGCGCGCAAGCATTTCATCGATTTTTGCCGTAAGCAGTTTTGCGCCTTCAACTTTTTTCGGATCATCCGAGTTTAAGTTTTTCTCTGCAACTTCTCTCAGTTCGGGAATGAACTTGGTGTACCAGTGTTTTGCAACTTCGTACAACCCATGCCAGTGTGTATAATCGGGTGCCATCATCGAAACACCGTGGCGTGCTCTTCTTCCTTCGTGATGCCAGATTTCCCACCAGGTCCATTCAACTTTCTCATCGAACTTCATCGGTGTAATCAGGTTGTTCTCGTAAAGAATTTTCATCAGCTCTCCGCC
>JAJRSV010000050.1 GCA_024278655.1 Bacteroidota bacterium
AAACCCTTAATTCTAAGTACCGGATGCAATCGCTTTATCCAGAAACGCTTTAATCTCCGCCCTGATTTTTTCACCGTGCCCCAATAGTAAATGACCGCCGTTTTCAATAGTAAGTAATTTCGCTCCCGGAATTCTCTCTGCCAACGACCTGGCATTTTTATAACGAGCCAGCGGGTCATCTTTTGCGTTTACTATCAGTGTTGGTACGGAAATTTTTTCAAAAGGATAACCTCTATTAATATCCGGGTTCGATACATACATATCGAAGATTGCACCAGCTGCCCGGGGACTGACCGGAAGGAGATTTTTCATCATTTCTTCTATGTCGGCTTCGTATTCAGGTGTCAGTTCAAATCCTTTCGGAACGCCCATCATTGTTATCATTGCTGAACGGAAAAACGTAATTAGAATCCAGAAAATCAAATCGCATTTGAACAAGAGTTTTGCAACCGGTTTGGGCGGTAAGTTTACTTTTGTAATACTCGGAGCGTTTGATGATATAAGCACTAAAGCCGAACAACGTTCCGGATGCCGCAATGCGAATTGAATGGCTGAAGTGCCGCCGGCAGAATAACCTATAACCGCCGCTTTATCAATATTCAATTCAGCGAGCAATGATGCAAAAGCATCTGCCTGAAGAGCGGGCGAAGCATTACCGGGCATCGGCGTGCGAAGGTAACCGAACCGGGAAGGAATTATAGCACGGAACCCTTCTCCCAAATTATTTCTTGCAGACACTATTCCCTGATCGATTCCTCCGAAGATGCCATGAATTACAAGCACCGGATACCCTTCCCCGATGCTTACATATTCTATTGAACCTTGCTCCGTTTCGATAACCCGGCTACCGAAGTTTTGTAAACGGTCTCGCGCAGCACGTCTGTCTCGTCTGAAACGGATGCAAAGCCGCACCGCTATTGCCGTAACTGCAATAGTTAAGACAAGTGCAATTAACCAACCGACACTCATTGCTTAATTTACTTTCTCTTGTTTTAAGTAAGAAGTTCCATCTTACATAACCTGCTATTACCAGTGCGGCATATCAATTAAGCAGTTTTCATCACGCCGCTCAACAGTAAAATTATCGGTGCACCTTAAACGTGGCAAAATTAATTATGTAAGTCCCAAACCCTTAGCAACACCTTCGCCGTAATCTTTATCGGCTTTATAAAAATGAGTAAGCATCCTTTCCTGAATTTCTTTCGGAACCTTTTTCAGACTACCGACAATATTCGCAATAAGTCTTTCCTGTTCTTCTTTACTCATCAATCGGAAAAGTTTCCCGGGTTGAACGTAATCGTCGTCCACTCCCCTCTTCTGCTCGTAACGATCGGCATCTCCCGAAATTTTCAGGGGCGGTTCTTTGAAAGCGGGGTTTGCTTCGGGACCGCCGAAACTGTTTGGTTCGTAGTTAACCGAAGCTCCGCCGTTATCGCCGTAACACATATAACCGTCGCGCTGGTAGTTGTTTGCTTCCGCTGCATGGGGACTGTTGATTGGCAACTGTTCGTGGTTCACACCAAGGCGGTAACGATGTGCATCCGCATAAGCGAATATTCGTGCCTGTAGCATTTTATCGGGCGAAAAGGAAATGCCCGGTACAACGTTAGCAGGCGAAAAGGCAGCTTGTTCAACTTCGGCAAAATAGTTAACCGGGTTACGGTTCATTTCGAGTACACCGACTTCGATAAGCGGATAATCTTTATGAGACCATACCTTTGTTAAATCGAACGGATTCCAGCGATAATTTTCGGCTGCTTCTTCCGGCATTATCTGAACATAGAATGTCCATTTCGGATACTCGCCCCGTTCGATAGCATCGAATAGCTGACGGGTGTGATAGTCAGGGTCTTCGCCTGCAATGCGGCTTGCTTCTTCCGGAGTCATATTCTTTATTCCCTGCTGGGTTTTGAA
The DNA here is from genome assembly GCA_024278655.1 of Bacteroidota bacterium. Taxonomy (GTDB): domain Bacteria; phylum Bacteroidota; class Ignavibacteria; order Ignavibacteriales; family Ignavibacteriaceae; genus BMS3ABIN03. Next base: position 1,915 of record JAJRSV010000050.1, read on the forward strand.
GTGAAACTTCACCCAGAAACGTTCATCCTTATCATTTATAAAACTGTAAGTGTGACTTCCGTAACCGTTCATATAAGGAATACCTTTCGGAATACCGCGGTCGGAAAAAAGAATTGTTACCTGATGAAGTGATTCGGGAACAAGCGACCAAAAGTCCCATTGCATAGTATCGGAACGGAGGTTTGTTTGCGGTTCTCGTTTTTGTGAATGAATAAAATCGGGAAACTTCATTGCATCGCGTATAAAGAATACGGGTGTATTGTTTCCTACCATATCCCAGTTACCTTCCTCGGTGTAAAACTTCAATGCAAAACCTCTTACATCACGAACCGTATCCGCCGAACCTTTCTCTCCGGCAACGGTAGAGAATCTTCCGAACACATCGGTCTTCTTTCCTACTTCGGAAAAGAGTTTTGCCTTAGTGTAACGTGTAATGTCTTTGGTAACGGTAAAAGTTCCGTGTGCACCGGCGGCTTTGGCGTGCACAACACGCTCGGGAATGCGTTCGCGATGGAAATGAGCCAGTTTGTTAAGCAGTAAATGGTCCTGCATTAAAACCGGTCCGCGTTCTCCCGCTGTAAGCGAAGTTTGATTGTCGCTGACAGGAATGCCTGCCCCCGTGGTCATAGTTTTCTTCTTCTTCATTTTGCTTTACTCCTCTGTTAAATTAAAATAAAGTAAGAACCGGAACACGAATTACTTTTAACCTCCGGTTCTTGAAACATTAATAAAATAATTCCATAGACTGTTAAAATGTACAAAGTTTTTGTTCCCTGTTACTGTTTTATTTTTACCGGAAGCTCATCTACTGTTTTCCAGTACTTTACTTCCATATCCATGAAGTCAGGATTTTTTATCTCTTCCTTTGTGTTCAACTTATAAACAGATTCCAGTTTCCTGATTACTCCACCGTCTTCATCAAAATAGATTCTTCTTTCAACTGTTGCGGGTTCGGATGCCCGGAATGTGTTCATCTTCCAAAATACAAAAAACAGATTTCCGTTTTGCCGGTAATAATTTTCGGAACGGATCAGCCAATCGCCTGAAGGTGAAGAAGAGATTAATAGTACGAACGTGCCTAATGTATCAATATCAATTACCTGTAATTCATCACCCACGAAATTATCATCGGAAGGAGTGTATGAGTTCGTCCACTTATCTTCGGAAAAGTTCTCTCCGCTGAATACATGATAGAACATTTTTCTTTCTACATTTGTGTCGTGTACAACCGGCTGCCATTTACCGAACTGCTCTTTGATTCTTTTTATTGTATCGGAATCTCCGGCATTAACATTAATTGCAAAAGAAAAGAGCAGGACTATTACCGATGCAATTATTTTGTGCATAAAATTCCTTATAAAACATTCGGGAAATATTTTTCAACCGGAGCAGAGTTCCTGATACAAAACTAATAAAAAAACCGTAGTCCTGCTGTAATTTGCAACCAATATTTTATCCAAAATTATTATCACTGTCATTGCTGTCCAAAATATTTTTTTGTTGAGTAACTATTCATCCTTTGATAGAAGAATTAGACATTTTTACAAAAACTGCAACTCAACCTCCTGCCCGTCTTCTCCCGGCAAGGAAGAAGGGAATTAAAGAGGGATGAGTTCCTCTTACAACCGAAACGAATATAAACACCTGTAACCCATTTTATTTTTACTCTGCCGGTATTTCAGAGAAATTTATTTTGGACAGATGTTTCACAAACCGGAAATTTATTAAACCTCTACGAGGTTTTTACTACCTGATGATGG
>JAJRSV010000051.1 GCA_024278655.1 Bacteroidota bacterium
AATGGGATTCTTTGTAATCTAAACATTTTATCCCTTTATTTTTTTTTCCGTTCTACAAATATTACAAAATTTCCTTATTTTTTACCGGTCAACTTGAGTAAAATTTATTAGATAACGAAATAAAAATTCATTATAAAATTTGTTTTGGACAGCAGTGACACCGAGGAGCAATTTTATCCTCACGGTAGATGCTTTGCTGCTGATAGCTTTTGAGCTGAAATTTACCAGGTCTGCAATTTTTCCGGAAAAGTTATAAAAATTTTAATCTCTTAAAAGCAGAAGTTTATAGTAAATAAATCGTAATACTTTTTAAGAGAAAAAATAAGTATGCTTAAGGCATGATATATTTATTTTGCCAGAAATCCTTCAGTGCTGAGTTTGGCTGCCAACGCCGGACCCAACGAATTTATTACATCCGAAGCTTTATCCGGGTCAACGGTTTCAGATATTCCACTCCATATCAACTTCTTGTCTTTAGCATCGTACAAATTTGTTTCGAGAACAACCGTAACATTTTTCGATAAATAACCGCTTGAATTTGCATATTGAACAGCAGAGTAGTAGTATCCGTAAAAACCGTAGTAGTTATTGTATGGAATAACATACGCATAACCCGCTTTATATTCGCGGTTCTTTTCAAGTGCAACTAAGCGCGATACAATTACCCCGTCAAATTCATTTTCCGAAAGTATTTTCTCAATCTTTGTCGAATCAATATCTTCTTTATAAGAAATCAAATCCATTGAAGGAACAGCATTTATGCCGGCATTGTTAAAAGCTTCGGCTATTCCATCTTCAAATTTTCTTCGGAGCAAAGGTTTTTCCTTATTAAAAATGCCTATTACCAAAAGCTTATCGATGTGTCCTTTCTGGTACTGCTCATCAGCCCACTCTCCAACTATGTCGGTGGAAGCACTGCAGCCGGAAAGAATCAGAAGAAAAGTAAAAAGTGAAATAAGCAGAAATATTTTCTTAATATGCATAGTTGTTGTCTCTTGGGATTAAATCAAAATAAAATGAATTAAGTGATAATCGAAGTTATAAAAAGTTTGTAACCGGAACAACAGACAAACTCCGGTAGATTATATTACTTCTTCATCAAAACAAAAAACGTAATATCATCTTCAGGGGGCTGCGGAAGTAAACTGCCGGTGTAAAACAGAATAAGAACAATGAATAAAATTTTAAACGATATTTTCATAAATATTCTTCAGGGATGAAAAGAATAATATAAATATAAAAAAGAGAGCTTCAACAACGAAGCTCTCTGTAATGAAAAATAATAAATGATGTTGTTTCGTCGGATTGATTAAACTAAAAACTTAACCAGGCAAAACCAACATTAATTCCCCAGTATGCGTAAGTATTCGAATTGTCTCCGGAGAGTGACTCACCGGATGAGAAAGCATAATTGTATTTTCCGTTAACAATTAGTGCCATCTCACGATTCAGTTTTATTACAACACCTGCTTCGGGAGCAAGACCAAAATGCCAGTTATCCGATTCGAAGGCAACAAGCCCGATTTCCAGCCGCTGCTTGATGTAATACATTCCGGCACCGGTACCTAAGTAAAACCTGAACTTATCTCTCGGTTTTCCCGTATAATAATAGGCGGTTGCAAGAATAGGCAATGCATTAACGCTTCTTATTTGTGTTCCGGAAACTGTTCCGCCAATGTTGCCGCTCTCAAAGTGAATTGGGTCACTTACTCTTTCGTCAAAAACATTCCATCCAAATGAGAGACCGAACGAAATGTATTTGTTTGTGAACCATCTGCCTTCCAGAGCAACGCCTCTCCAGCTTGTCGAACCGGTATAATCATTTAATTTATCGGAAGGGATAGCCATATTGTAGGTTATGCTTCCCATACTTTGTGCGAATATACTTATTGAAAATAACAGCATAAAAATGCTTGAATAAAACCACTTCATAATTTCTTCCGTTTTTATTTTTAAAACTTCAAACTAATTAGTTCCTAAATAAGGAGATTGTTTAAATGCATCGTTTATTCTCTGAGTTATTCGTGCACTTGTGTTAAGTGAATTGCTCAATACACCGTTTAATCTTGCCAGCCAAACTGCGCCGTATTTCTCGCCGGCTATTCTTTTATCGGGATCAATCATTGTCATAAAAATTGTTCCTGTAGTGTAACTATACACAACCGAGCCGCCGGGATAACCCCATCCGGGATAACCGCCCCACCAGCCCCAACCGGGCCAGTAACCCCAACCGGGGTAATAAATAGCACCGTAATTATCGGTGGTTGTAACGCCTACAAGCATAACATATCCGGGAGGATCTTGTATGGTATCGACAGGCACACGCTGGTAACCGAGGTTAGCCATATTGGATGCAATTGTTTGCAGAATAAGAGCATCCTTGCTTCTGTCAATCTCATCTTCCGGTGTACCTTCTTTAACAAAATGAACTACCGTATCGGGCATTGCATATGTAGGTTTTGTAAAATCGGCTTGATTATCGAACAGCGTAATTACGGTATCGTAATCGGCGGTTGAAAGTCCGTAATCAGGATAGCAGGAGTAAACGACTAATGAAAGCAGAAACAAAACAATTACTGCTGCTATAGATTTGCGTTTATTATTCATCATAATTATTCCTATTTATATTTAACTGATAAGTGTTTATTTATCTTTGCTGTTTGTAAGGCAGAGGATTAAATAGTTCCTTTTACTTCATTCCGGGTTAACGAAAATACGGTTTCCCTTGTTTCTCTGTATGTAATGGATACTAACCTGCAATTCTCAATTTTAAACATCTAAAATAGATACACACAATTTGTATTACAACTCATAAAATCGTCAAAATTGTTGAATCAAAAATACATAACAATTCCTCCTTTTAACCAGATTGGTGAACCGGGTGTGAAATGCAGTTCCGATACCGGTTCCGGTTCGAGTGCACCTTTAAACTCACCGTTA
>JAJRSV010000052.1 GCA_024278655.1 Bacteroidota bacterium
ATGAAATCTAAACAGCTAAAGCTATTTTAGGGGGGATGGAAATCAGAAAATTAAAAAATCTGTCCAATACATTTAATTATTAAATCTTTTTCTATGTTTTATTTTTATTTTGGACAGCAGTGATACGCGCCCGTACTGCCTGTAAAATCCCAACTCTCAATAAACAAACATCAAATAAATTCCAAAATACCAACAATCAATAACCGAAACGAAAAAAATCGAAGTAAAACGCCGGAGGCGTGGGATGTTGGTAGAAAGAAGGTATAAAGGTATAGGGAAATAAAGTGAGGACCTCAGAGGGGTGAAATGTTTTTGCCGAGAATACAGAAGTTAGAAGTCAGGAGACAGAAGCTGACATAACGATAATGCAGCAGTGCAAGCAGGGACGTTTGCTATCATATATCCCTCTCCTTAATTAAGGAGAAGGACACAGGGTGAGGTCTGCCGGAACAATCTAAAACGTTGTTACATTGGCAGCAATATCGAACTGCGAAACCGGCGATTGCGATAGTGCGATAGCATAAACGGGGGCTATTAATTACGCTTTTATTTGAATATCGAACACCCATCATCGATTTTAGATTTTAGAAGTATTAAATCCCATCTACTAAACTATCTGATGTTATAGCGACACAGAAGGTGTCAAAAGTTTGTAGCAGAAAAGAAAAACAGACACTATAGAACAACCGCGAGGCGGTTGAAGTTAACGACTGTTTGGGTATCCTTCTTCGATACCTTCGGTATCGTTTACATTATCTTGTTTCTTTCTTTTTACAAACATTCGACTGCGTCGCAGTCGGGTCGTTTTGTAGGACAGCGGATACTGCCCGTCACGGACCAATCCGTGACGGTTGCTTATTTGATCATTGTACTAACACAAATGTAATAGATCGTTCCGATGGAACTTTTGTTTTCTGTTTTTTCTTTCTTTCACGGCAGTTCCCTGCCGTGTTACAAATAGATCGTCTCTAACGAGACTTCAACGTAATTGTAAGCATAGATACCCGCTACTGCTTTTTTTTGAATATCGAACACCCATCAACGATTTTAGATTTTAGAAGTTTTATTCTTTTGTCTTGTTATTTCCGTCAAATGTCAAATGTGTAACGTCAAATGAATAATCTTGTAATCTTTTAATCTTGCAACCTGCCTGATGGTAGACAGGTCTTGTAATTAAATAATCTTTTATCTTTTTACTTCTCTCTTTAATATTAAAAAAATCAGCCATACAACCATTCAGATATTCATTCAATCTACTTTTGTCTTTTTACTTTTATCTTTAATCTTTCTCTTAAGCATTTCTATCTCTTTCAACTCTTCTGCATTCGGTTTTACCTGCCTGAAATTCAACCCCGATTTTCTGATGGCAAATCCGGTTGCCGGCGGTGTGGAAGTTATCTCATCACTTGCTGCCACATCCATTTCATCTCCTGTTGCTGTCGAATCGGGTAAAGCGGTTTCTTCGCTTTCAGCAAAAGTCGGAGGAGGCATGGTTTCGTATCTGCTTTCCGGCTCCATCTTATCCTTATTTTCTTCGGGCGATGTTTTCCGCAGCATCTTCGGTTCTTTTAGTGATCCCTTATCAAGCAGTCCTGTGTTCATATCATAATCAATAGTGATTATATCTTCCCTTACCTTCGGCTGCATCATAAAAGGATTATCGTTATCATCTGCATAGGGGTTAAAGAATAAAAACACCACCACAGCCGCAGCCGCTAATCCCGCCACGGGAATCAGCTTTGACGGTACAAATATTTTATCAATCAAACGCTTCTCTTCTTTTGCGTATTTCTCTTTGTTCAAACGCCTCTTCAAGTCCGTATCGAAATTGGGTGGAGCTTTAACCTGTTGTAAGCTTTTAAGCGTGTTGATTACATCTTCATATTTCTTGTCGCCGTTTTCCATAATTCACCTAATCGTTATATATATCCTTTAATAACTTTTGCAGTTGTGCTCTGCCTCTGTTAATTCTCGATTTAACCGTGCCTTCATTTAAGCCGGTAATTTCCGAAATCTCTTCGTACGAGAGTCCCTGAATATCTCTTAAAATAACCACTTCCCTGTAAACCTCTTTTACCTTCAACAAAGCTTTCTGAATTATCTCATCCTTTATACCGCTGTCGGTCATCACATCGGGTCTGTACGATTCATCGGGTATATCGTACGTTTTATGTTCTTCACCGTAATCGCTTATCGAAAAGAAACTTCTTCTCTTCTTTCGTCTGTATTCCGTTCTTGCCAGGTTGCCTGCAATTGTGTATATCCATGTTGAGAACTTTGCCTGTTGCGTGTAATTATCTTTGTAGCGGTAGAGTTTAATCATTGTTTCCTGCACGACATCCACACAAGCTTCGTAATCACCCAAAAAGCGGAACACATAATTGGTTAACGGATTTTTATACCGCTGCACTAAAATTTCAAAAGCTCTTTCGTCATTAGTCTGCTGAAATTCGGCAATCAGTTCTTCGTCCGAAAGAGCGTTCAGGTTTTTATCCATTAACCGATCTTATACTTGTGAATTGTTAATAATGTTTCCTTCAGTCCGTAAATTAATTAAAAAAGGTGAGATTGAGAAAATTAAATTGAAAGACTTGCCTGCCGAGAGGCAGGTTGCAAAATTTTTATTTCTATCTTTCTGTCGATGCAACCACGTTTTAGATTGTTCCGGGAGACCTCACCCTTTATCCCTCTCCCCCGCATAGCGGGATTTTCAACTTGGTAAGGAGAGGGGATTTTGAAACCCCTCTCCTTTTTAAGGGGAGAGGGGCAGGGGTGAGGTAAAAGAATGCTATCATTAACGTGAATACATTACAACATTCTCTGCCTTTACAAATTCATTCTTCAACCGTCACGGAACGGACAGGTAATAATGAGGTTGAGAAAAGTTAATTACAAGATTGACTGAATACTTGAATGGATGTATAGTATCCTCAATCATACTTTTGTTTTTTTTTGTCAAGGTTTTAAATATAGTATCCTTTTTACTATTAAATAAAAGAATGGATGCCCGGTTGAATGAATGTATGCATGAATAATTACAAGAAACAAGATTATAATCTACAAACATTGAACTTCGAACGTTAAACCACGAACTACGAACCAGGCACCACGAACACTCCTCACAACAAATAACAACAAATGACCATCAATGACAAATGACGGATTGATTGAATGGGTAAATGACTGATTGGATGAATCGATGTATGGATTAATGGTTTTAAATAATTCGTGCATTCGCGGCTTAATTATTTGTCACTAATTTCACTAATTCTCACTAATTCTCACTAATTATATCGTTTGACGTTTGACGAAAAAATCTCAATTAAGAATTTCGGAGATTAGAACAATGATTAAATCTTTGTTATCCATCGAAGTAGTCTTTATCGAAAGGTCAGCTTTAAGCAGTGCACGGAAGACGTTGCGGATATCATCATCGGAATAAATTTTTCTTGCCTCCTTATAATTTTTGTAATAATAAGGATGAGTTCCCACTATACGTGCCGCCTGTTGTTCGGGAAAGTTCTCTTTATTAAACTCACTAACTCTGGAAATTCCGGTAAAATATTTAGTGAGCATTGCAATAATAAGAACAGGTTCGAAACCGTTGTTAAGCAGATTGAATGCAACTTCCATCGCTTTATCTTTCTGCCTTTTACCGAGTGCATTCTGCAGATCGAAAATAGTGAACTGTTTTAGCTGTGATGACAAAGCCCTGATATGATCGAAAGTAATCTCTTTCCGGTCGTTCATAAAGATGAGTATCTTTTCAAGCTGTGCTTCAAGCAGGTTCCTGTCTTCACCGACCATATCGACAAGCACCTGAGCATTCTCTGCTGAAATTGTTTTTCCTTTTGCCTCAACAGATTTAACGAGCCACGTAAGCAGGTTTTTCCCTTTTAGTTCTTTTGCCTCGTACAGGTAACCTTCCTGTGCGAGCGTTTTATACGGTTCCGAAGCTATGTTGGAAATACTTCCGTTATGAACCAGAACAAGCACGGTAAAATCAACAGGCGACTGTGCATAACCGGCAAGCAGCTTTTTATCTTTTACTTTTTCAAACTCTTTATAAATGATTAACTTTTTTTCGGAACCGAAGGGAAATGAAGAAGCAAAGTCCAGCACTTCGGCAAGAGTTTTATCGTTGCCGTAAATTTTCTCTTTATCGAATTCCGAAGTGATGAAAGGAGCCATTGCATCGGTAACAGCATTTACCGCAGTTTGAAGAATGAAATGATCCTCACCGAAAAAATAGTACAATGGCTTGATGTTACCTTTCTTTAAATCCGAAAGTACATCCAATACCGATGGAGCTTTACTCTTCGCCATTTTGAGACTTCATTTTTTCATATTTCATTGCGCGCAGCAGGAAGAATCCGAATCCTCCCCAGACAATTCCCAAAACCAGTAGCATCGTTATAATTGTACCTGTATCCATACTCTTATCTTAATGTTTTTATCAATAATTATTTCAAACTATATTAAACGGACAATTGAAAACCGTTTAAACGGTTTGTTTTAAATTGTTCCCGTCCATTTAGACCCACGGTTAGAAACCGTGGGCTACGTATTGTTATTGTTTAATGTTTTGTTAACAATGTACTTATTTGCAGCAATTAAAACAGTTAAAACAATTGCCCATTGGAATATTGCGGTGCCGGCATTTTCGGCATGGAAAGGATTCCACCATTCGGGGTCCCACGAAACCGATGAAATGAGCCACCACAAAATTAATATAACCACCTGCACGGGAATTAAAATTCCAATTACATAATTATACCATTTACCTATTTTTATATCGCTGCCCGGACCATTAATAATTTCCCTGCGGAACTTATCAATGCCGTAACGCCAAAGCACAAATGCAATGAACGCGCCGCTTAAAATCAAACCAACACCCCAAACCCAATCCTGGTTGGCTAAAAATTTCAAATCGATTGCCGAAGGAATACCGAGTAAAAATCCGAGTGAAGCAACAATTGCAATTGCCCGTTTTCTTTTAAGTCCGAAGTCAATCAAAGTACGTGTTGAAAGTTCAACCATTGAGATGAGCGAAGTGAATGCAGCAAAGAACAATCCGAGAAAGAAAATAGACGCAAAGAAAAGATTGAGTGCACTGCTGCCTGAAATCTTACTGAACAAAAGCGGCAGATAAATGAATGTCAAGCCCGTGTTTGCAGGTCCCGACTGCGATATCTGGTTCATCGCATCAACAGAGCTTAACGCAAACACCGTAGAGAAGATAGTTATTCCGGCAAGAATTGAAATGCTGTTATTTCCGAATCCTATCAGTGCTGCATTTAACGAGATATCCTCTTTCTTCCTCATATAAATTGCGTAGGTTAAAATCAATCCCCAGCCCGCACCTGTATCCCAGGCGTTCTGTGTAAGTGCATTCAGCCAGACTTTGTAATCGAGCATTACATTTAAATCGGGAGTGAAGAAATATTTTATACCTTCAATTGCATTCGGCAGGGTAACAGCACGCACAAATAATATCAAAAGAATTACAATAAGCGATGGCACCATAAACTTGGTAACCTTTTCTATTCCTTTTGTAATTCCCTTCATCACAACAAAAGCAACGAACGAGATAGAAATAAAATGAAAGAGAAGCGGTTGATAAGTTCCCGCAAACCGGTTCCAGTAATCGAGATAGTTTGTTGTTTGAAAAAGATCACCCGAAACGGATGAGAAGAAGTAGCGAAGACACCACCCCGTAACAACGGAATAGTAAAACATAATTGCAGTTGAAACAAAGACAACAAAAGCACCCATCCATCCGAATTTTCTTCCGCCGGTTTTGGCGAATGCACCAACCGGTCCCATACGGGATGACTTTCCGATTGCAAACTCCGCAATGATAAGCGGAACCGACCAGATAAGCAGGAATATAACCCACGGAATAAGAAACGATCCGCCGCCGTTCTGAGCTACGATGCGTGAAAAGCGCCAGATGTTTCCGGTTCCAACCGCTATCCCGATGGTTGCAATTATCAATGCCCAGCGGGATGAGAAAAATTCCTGCTGTTTCATAAAAACCGCTGCTTATTTTTCTGTGTTTGTGTTCGCTCTTTTTTCGATGGTTACTTCTTCCATCACAACCGGTTCAATCGGTTTGTCGCCCGGCTTGGAAGTTTTGACTTTTCCGATTGCCTGTACTACATCCATTCCGTTTATAACTTTACCGAAAATTGTATGATGTCCGTTAAGCCACGGCGTTGGCACAAGTGTAATAAAGAACTGACTCGAGTTTGTATTCGGACCGGCGTTAGCCATTGCAAGCAGTCCCGGTTCATCGAATTTCAGATCGGGGACAATCTCATCTTCGAACTTACCGCCCCATAAACTTTCGCCGCCTCTTCCGGTGCCTGTCGGGTCGCCGCCCTGAATCATAAAATTGTCAATTACTCTGTGAAAAGTAACATCGTTGTAGTATCCTTTTTCGGCAAGTCCGACAAAGTTCTCGACCGTTTTAGGCGTTTTATCTTTAAAGAGTTCAATTTCAATCGTTCCCATGTTCGTTTTTATTACTGCAACAAGTATTGAGTCTTCCATTTGTACTGTTTCCTTATCGTTTACATTAGTTGTTTTATTTTTTGTGTTGTCGGTTTCATTACCGGCACATGCGGTCATCACTATTGAAGCAAGAGTTATAAAAGTGAAAATTAACCTTACCATAGCTGCTCCTCTAATTAAGTTGGAATTAATAACATTATAAGAATGATTTTACTTAAGGTTTAATTGAATTAGTAAGTAATAAAACCATAATTACAATTCCCAAAATTATTCTGTAATAAACAAAAATAAACGTTGAATGCTTTTTGAGAAATTTAATCAGAAAGTCTATTGCAAAATATCCGCTTACCGCCGCTGCAAAAGTTGCGGCAATCAGGTTAATTACCATGGACATATCCAAAAATTTCATTGCCCTGTAGAGTTCGAAGAAACCACTTAAAAACACGGCTGGAATACTCAACAAAAACGAGTAACGTGCAGCTTCCGATCTTTTAAGACCGATAAACAATCCGCCTGTAATCGTTGTGCCCGAACGTGAAGCACCGGGCACTAAAGCAAACGCCTGCGCAATTCCCACGAACAGTGAATCGATAAGCTTAAGGTCTTTCATATCACGTTTGTGCTCCGCAGCTTTCTCGGCAATGGCAAGTATAATGGCAAATACAATCAGACTAACTGAAATTACATAAAGGTTTTTCGTTATCGATCCTTCGATTATTTCCTTCATAGTTAAGCCGACTACAATAACCGGAATCGTACCAACTGCAATCATCCAGCCCAATCTGGAGTTAAGCGATTGGTCTGCATACCTTAACCGTTGCCTGATATTATCTCTTATAAAATCCTGCGTGATATTAACGATGTCTTTCCAGAAATAAGAAAGAATTGATATAAGCGTACCCAATTGTATAACTGCAATAAATGCAGTCCAGTGTTCGGGATGCTGTTCCGAAATCAGATGCATCATTCTTCCGGTAAGCGTTAAATGTGCGGTGCTGCTGATTGGAAGAAATTCGGAAAGCCCCTGAATGATTCCGAGAACAATAGCTTCGATAATACTCAATTAACTTCTCCGATTATGTATGTTATACCCAGCCGTATTCCCACTGAAAAAGTATTAAAGTTAACGTTATCCTGTGTAATAGCATTATAAAGTTTATTACCGTTGTTTTCAGGTTCGCCGTTAGCGTCGTATCGCATTTCAAGCCCTATATTTGCGTAAGCCGAACCGCCTAAAAGAGTGTTGCCTTCAACTCTTAAAATGCCGCCGAAACCGGTTGAAGAATAATTGGTTGATGTGCCTACAGCAGGTAACGATTCGTCAACACTTGCAAGCCTTACACCAACTCCGCCGCCGAACTTAAAATTGTAACCCTTACCGGCGACAACATAATAAGCTAACACCGATGGCATAAAGTTATTGAATGCCAATTCGTACTGCCCGCCGAAACCGCCTGTTGTGTATGAGTAAATTTGATACGATGCTTCAAGGGTAACTGCAAACGAATTGCTTAAGAACAGTCCGCCCTCCCCCGAAAATATAACCGCCGTTACAAAGCTCGGCAGTTGGGCATCGGATGGAGCAAAGTTTTGATTAATGTAATCCTGCATCGAAGGTATGCTTAAAAAGTTTATTCCCATGTTGCCTTTAATTTCCCCCTGTGCAAAGAGGGCAGGACTCATCAGTAAAAGAGCTATCAGTAATTTCTTTTTCATAAATTATCCAGATCTGTTTTTACAACTTTAATGAGACTTTCGTGCTGACGGTTCAGAACAAAAAAGATTATTAAAGCTATGAAGATAAATAAAATATACGATATTATATGAGTTAAAAATGCATAGGCGGCACTAACCGTGTCACCAAATCCGAAAAGCAGCACGAGTGTAGATTTTGCAAGGGTATGATATGAGCCGGTTGCGCCGGGTGTGGGTATTACAACTCCGATAGCAGCAATACTCATAAGAACCCATCCCATTTGGTAAGTTACGGGCAGCAACTCGTTCATATAAAGCATAAAAAATCCGATGTAAGAACTAAGTGCATAAACCGCTAACAACACGATGGTAAGTAAAAATGTGAGTAAATAATTCTTTGTGCCTTTTAATGCAGAAAATCCTTCGGTCAGCATTTCGAAAATGTAAGCGAGCTTATGTGCAAACTTTTCCGATACCCTTCCGAATATTCTTACAATCCAACCGTAAAATTTTTCTTTAAATCTTACTGTGAGAAATATCACCAACAAAATTGCAAACATAATTCCCGCTGCAATGTAAAGAGTCGATTTAAGCCAGGGGAAACTTTCGTACAGGTTTTCGCTCCAGATGAATGCCGAAATAATTACGGCGACACCAAGCGAAATTATATCGATTACCCTTTCAACTATAACTGTTCCGAACATTGACGAGCGCGAAAGGTTTTCCCACTTACCCAACATTACCGCACGGGTTATTTCGCCAAGCTTGGGTGTTACGCAGTTAACTCCGTATCCTACCATCAAAGCACCGAAAAGATGTTTAAACTTTGCATCCGGCTTTACCGAGTGAAGTATCACCTTCCAGCGGAGCGCACGGACTAAGTGTCCCGAAAGTACAGACACGATAAACACCCCAATCCAGAACAACGATGCATCTGAAACGAGAGCAAAAACCTCACCCATATTTACATCATAAAAAGCGATGTAAAGAAACACCACAGCCAGTACAATCGAAAGACCGTAGTTAAAAATAATTTTAAATGCCGGTGAGTTTTTGATTTTAGCGGATGTCAATAACTTTACTTCCTTCAGGTGGAGTGAACGAAAATTCCGAATCTTGTAAATTTTGATTTAAAGTATAATTGCTGAAATTTACTTCCGTGTTTCCCATCGATGAATCATCTACAACAATTTTACTTATCAGCGAGTCGTCATTCAGCCAGATTTTAATGCTGTTAAAATTGAATGTATAAGTTTTTGGAACAAGTACCAACACTTCTTCGCCGTTAATTACTTCGGAGCTTATTTCGCATTCTTTCGGGTATTCATAAATTATTTCGTTTATCGAAAATACACTGGGGTCATCTTCATCGTAACTGCTTATAATAACTTTGTTCTCTTTTTTATTGAAATTCCATGATGTGATTCCGTCGGTTACAATCAACAATCTGTCCGTTTCAATCTTCAGTTTATTTTTCTTTTTGTAGATAACCGTGCCCGAGAGAAACTTTTTTCCGTTTGTGTACTGAACGAATTGTGCACTCAAATCGTTGATGTTATCGAATCTGGTTTGAAGCTTTGCAAGAAGCACATCGCCTGTGTTCTGTGCTGTTCCCGGAACGGAAAAAATCAAACCTACAACTAAATATTTAATTAAATTTTTTATCATTTATAAATTTCGGTTATAAAGCTCTTAATAATGTTTCGAGCTGCTCTTCGTTCTCGATTAAAACCTGTCTGGCTTTACTGCCGTCGTTCGGACCAACGATTCCGGCTTCTTCAAGCTGATCGACTATTCTTGCCGCTCTTGAATAACCTAATTTTAACTTGCGCTGTAAAAGCGAAACCGAACCGGTCTGGTGACGAACTATAACGCGTGCCGCATCCTGGAACATCGGGTCCAGGTCAGCAAGGAAACCGCCTCCGGCTGAAGCTTTCTTTTCGTAAATAGACGGCAGGTAATACGGTTTAGAAAATGCCGGCTGTGTATAAATGTAGTTGGTAATTTTTTCAACTTCATCGGTTGAGATGAATGCATTTTGAATACGTATCGGTTTCGGAGAACCGGTTGGCAGAAAGAGCATATCGCCTTTACCCAAAAGCTGCTCGGCACCGTTCTGATCGAGTATAGTTCTCGAATCGATTTTTGTTGCAACCTGGTATGCAATCCGCGAGCTGAAGTTTGCCTTAATAACTCCGGTAATTACGTTAACCGACGGACGTTGAGTTGCAAGCACAAGATGAATACCCACAGCACGCGCAAGCTGTGCAAGGCGTGTAATCGGTTCCTCTACTTCTTTGCCTGCGGTTATCATCAGGTCGGCTAATTCATCAACTATTACAATAAGGTAAGGCAGCGGATGATGTTTAATCGTTTCGGTATCAGCCGGTTTGGTTTTGGGATTAGAAACTTTGGTATTGTAATCAACAATGTTCCTTACGCCCGCTTTGGCAAGTTTATCGTAACGCTTCTCCATTTCGAACTCGATTGACTTTAACACCAGCACAGCATTTTGCGGAACGGTTATAATGTCTTCGTCAAGGTCGGGCGATACGGCAAGATAATGCCTTCTTAACTTGTTATAAAACGAAAGCTCAATCTTCTTCGGATCAATCAAAACAAACTTTACCTCGGAAGGATGCTTTGTAAAAAGCAGACTGCTTATTATCATGTTTATACCGACACTCTTTCCCGAACCTGTAGAACCTGCAATAAGCAGGTGAGGCATCTGTGACAGGTCGGTTAAGTAAACATCGCCGTTAATCATTTTGCCAAGTGCCAAAGGCAATTCGTATTTTGCTTCGTAAATTTTTGCAAGTACCGAACGTGCTGTTACAAGTGCGGCTTTTTTATTCGGTATCTCAACACCTATTGCACCTTTGCCCGGTATCGGCGCAATTATTCTAATTCCTTTTGCTGCAAGCGCAAGCGCAATATCGTTTTCGAGTCCGGTTATCTTACTTATCTTAACACCGGGAGCGGGAAC
>JAJRSV010000053.1 GCA_024278655.1 Bacteroidota bacterium
AAAGCAGAAAGCAATATGAAGAGTAAACCCCAGCGGGGTGAAATGTTTTTGCCGTAAGAAGACAGGAGACAGAAGCTGACACCACGATAATTCATAAGCGCAGGTGAATGATAAATCCCTCTCCTTAATAAGTTGAAAATCCCGCTATGCGGGGGAGAGGGACACAGGGTGAGGTCTGCCGGAACAATCTAAATCGTTATTACATCGGCAAGATTATAGAAGTGAGACAACGGAAATTGCTATAATGCAGCAACGCAAGCAGGGACGCTTGCTTTCGCTTTTTTTTGAATATCGAACATCCATCAACCCTACCAAAGGCAGGCAAGGATTTTAGATTTTAGAAGTTATCACAATACATTAATGATAGATGAACAATAAGAATGACACCGAAGGTGTCAAAAGTTTGTAGCAGAAATCGAAAACCTGACACCGCGCAACAACCGCGAAGCGGTTGAAGTTAACACCTATCCGGGCATCCTTCTTCGATACCTTCGGCATCGTTTACATCTTCCTGTTTACTCTTTTTACAAACATTCGACTGCGTTGCAGTCAGGTTGTTTTTAAACAGATGAAATATTTTTATAGAGTAACAGGAAGGCATGGGTAAGAACCCGGCAACTACGCCTATAATAAACACGTAGCATAGATTATCAATCTGTGCGCTTATGTAAAATCGGAAACTGTAAAAACATTTCGATGTAATTTGCCCGTCACGGACCGATCCGTGACAGTTGCTTGTATTATCTTTATGCAAGCAATAGGTCGTTCCGATGGAACTTTTATTTTCTGTTTTTTCATTCTTTCACGGCAGTTCCCTGCCGTGTTACAAATAGGTCGTCTCTAACGAGACTTCTAAAAATCTCAAATTTCAGAAACCAATTATTATCGAAGAACAACTCGGTAGAAGTGGTATGTTTGTAATAAAGCAGAAAACAATATGAAGAGTAAACCCCAGCGGGGTGAAATGTCTTGTCGCAAGAAAACAGCAACTGACATAACTATAATACAGCAGCGCAAGTAAAAGTCGCCTGCTATGCATAAATAGGGGCTGACCAAAAAGTAAAATTTCTTCGCGATTCTTTGAGTCCTGGTGACTTCGTGGCAAATAAAAACTTTGATTAACAAATAAAATCATCTTTTTAGCTACCAAGTCACAAAGACACGAAGGTTCACAAAGAACTTTTTGGACAGCCCCGACACAGGGTGAGGTCTGCCGGAACAATCTAAATCGTTATTACATTGGCAGGATTATAGAAGTGAGACAACAAAAATCGCGATAATGCAGCAATGCAAGTGGGGATGCTTCTTTGAATAACAAACACCCATCAACGATTTTTGATTTTAGAAGTTTTGATAGTACAATAATGATAGATGACCAATAAGAATGACACCGAAGGTGTCAAAAGTTTGTAGCCGAAAACGAAAACCGGACACTGCAGAACAACCGCGAAGCGGTTGAAGTTAACACCTGTCCGGGCATCCTTCTTCGATACCTTCGGCATCGTTTACATCATCCTGTTTATTCTTTTTACAAACGTTCGACTGCGTCGCAGTCGGGGATGCTTGCTTTCGCTTTTTCCTGAATAACGAACACTGAACAATGAATGATAAATTTCGTAGTACTAGAATCAATTGCAATCATTTCATTCATACTTAGCGCGGCATAGCCGGCAACCAAATAACAAAGATAAATCGAAGGTTAAGTTACTTTAACCATTCAATCAATCTGTCATTTGTTGTGAGGAGTGTTCGTGGTGCTTGGTTCGTAGTTCGTGGTTTAACGTTCGACGTTCGATGTTTATAGATTATAATTTTGCAATCTTGTAATCCTGTATTTTTTTAATATTAAACTTTTATCTTTTTACTTTTATCTTTACTCTTAAACAATCTCCCCTTTCCCCGCTTTGTGCTGAAATCAAATACCATTAAATTTGCATAACCTATAAAAAACTAAACGGATATTCGAATGAAAACTTTTACTGTGGTTTTAGCAGTTTCTTTAATATTTACATCCACACTTTTTGCACAAAGTAAGAATCAAAGATACAATCCTTTCTCAGGCACCGTTGTTATTTCGGTTGAAGGAGGAACAACTTTCGAAAATACCGATTACGCCGGAACCCGAATAGACTATATCGGAAGAGCATCGCTTGAGTACTTTTTTGCAGCGAAGGTGCAGAGCGGTTTCGGGTTAAGGTTGTTCTACAGCGCCGGATTTTTAAGCGGTGAAGATAATAATCTTGACCCGAAACAATTCAGAACGAACATAAGCACATTCGGCGGCGGTGTGGTTTTTATTCTTTCCATTAAAGATAAATATTTCCCATACCTGTTTGCCGGAATATCGAACCTTTCCTTCGAACCAAAAGGCGAAGGCGGTGTGCCGCTGGAGAACAACAGGAACGGTGTTTACAGTAAAAACGAAATTAATTATAACGCTGAATTAGGTATCAGGTTTCCCGTCACCCCCAACCTTTCACTTAATCTGAACGGTGGTGTACAAATTTCACCTAATGACTGGCTCGATGATAAAGCCATTGGAACGGGCAATGATATGTTCTTTACGGCAATGGCAGGTGTCTCATATTCATTTTTAACCGAGTTCGATAGTGATGATGACGGTGTTGTTGACTCGAAAGATATGTGCGACGATACACCAAAAGGAGTAAAGGTTGATGAGTTCGGATGCCCGCTGGATACCGACGGTGATGGGGTTCCTGATTACAAAGATGAATGTCCTTCAACTCCACGCAATGTTAAAGTAGATGCAAAAGGTTGTGCTTTGGATACAGATAAGGACGGTGTTCCCGATTACATGGATATTTGTCCCGACACGCCGGCAGGAATAAAGGTGGATGATCTCGGCTGTCCTTATGACCTTGATGCGGACGGCGTTCCCGATTATCTCGATAAATGTCCCGACACACCTTATGAAGTGGAAGTTGATGCAAGGGGTTGTCCGCTCGATTCGGACCTTGACGGAGTGCCCGATTATCTTGATCAGTGTCCGGGAACATTACCGGGTATGCAGGTTGATGAGAAGGGCTGTGAGATAACACCAAAAGCACCCGAACCCGTATTCGAAGATATTGCACCGAATGAAAAAATTGTATTAAGCGGCGAAGCTACTTTTGAATTTAACAGTGCCGTTATCAAAAAGACTGCCTACCCCGAGCTTGACAAGCTTTTAGCCGTAATGAAAAAGTATCCGCTCTCGCGCTGGAGAATCGAGGGACACACAGATAACGTAGGTTCGGAAGCAGGTAATTTGAAGATATCGAAATTGAGAGCAGAATCCGTACTCAACTATTTTGTATCGAGAGGCATTCCGAAAATACGATTTGAAGTCGTGGGACTTGGAAGCAAATTCCCGATTGCCGATAACAAAACAAAAGAAGGAAGAGCAAAGAACAGAAGAGTTGTTATTATAAGATTAAACTGATTTTAAATAATAGTTACATTGAGACAACCTTTTGCAATTGTGTTAGTGCAACGATTAAACAAACAGCCGTCACGGATTGGTCCGTGTCAAGTATATACAATCAACTATGCTGGTGGTGGTCCAAGTTTAGCAGAATATAAAATTAGAGCAAACGACATAAATGGTAATTATTCTAATTATACTTCTATGGAATCTGTTCATTATGGCTATGCCTGGAAAATTGGAACAAGAAAAAATGGAAGCATAATTGATTATAAATTAGAACAAAACTATCCTAATCCTTTCGATCAAACAACTTCAATTTCTTACAGCCTAAAAAAGCCAGGTTATGTAAGTTTGATTGTTAATAATCTTTTAGGACAGCAAGTCGCTGAATTAGTAAATGAATCACAGGAAAGAGGTTATCATACTATCAACTTTGATGCATCTAACTTACCGTCAGGTATTTATATCTATAAACTAAATGCCGGGGAGTTTACTGAAGTAAAGAAAATGCAATTAATAAAATAATA
>JAJRSV010000054.1 GCA_024278655.1 Bacteroidota bacterium
AGCAGGCACAACACTCTCCAAGCCATCGCGTTTCATTTCCGAAATATCAGCTAACGTAGCCGAGGGCTGGTTGATTGAGGATGATTATTGAGGAACAAAGTGCCTCAAAACCAAGGGGGATATCTTTTCAATCGTCTTTTTAGGACTTAATATTTTCTTGCATCCTTTATTGATATTAAAAGGATGGGAAGGGAAAAATATATTATTGTCCTAACAAGAGGAATGAAACGGAAAATATTTAAACCGGAAATATTTAATTTATTAAATTATTCAATCGTTGTTCACGAAGCTTCGCTTCGTGCTACAAAATATTATTCTTCTTTATTACCCGAATCATCATCCACTTTCACAGGCGGAATTTCCGCATCCAAAACTAACTTGTTGAATTTTGGTATTTCTGCTTTTCTTATCGAATAAAATTTATCTAACTCTTTATTAAT
Organism: Bacteroidota bacterium; assembly: GCA_024278655.1. Lineage (GTDB taxonomy): Bacteria > Bacteroidota > Ignavibacteria > Ignavibacteriales > Ignavibacteriaceae > BMS3ABIN03. The sequence continues at coordinate 441 of JAJRSV010000054.1, forward strand.
CAATTCGATTAGCTGATTCTTCAATTCAACGGATTGGTCAGTGGGTCTGAAATCACCGATTGAGTTCATTGTTGCAAGCGAGCTTAAACGGTTGTTTAATTTTATCGGAAAGTTTAGCGGGTCCTGCGCACTCCGGTTTTTTGTTTGATAAAGTTTGTTTTCAATTTCCGTTATCTCATCAACAATCTGTTTTCCGAAATTTTTTATTGTGTCCGCCATTTCGTTATCATCAAGTTTGGAAAGAACGAGATTAATATCTTTCCTCATCTTCCTTATATCTTTAATCGCTTTGTGTGTTTCTGTAAGCTTGTCTCTTATCTCAATTAGAAAATCGAATTTCGCCTCCAGGTCTTCCTGCGTAGCCGAAGAGCGCGGGTCTTTTAAAATTTCAAAAGATGTTTTAAGTGTATCTTCATTAACAATCAATCTCGCGGAATAAGTGCCCGGCACCACTCTTGGACCCTGCGTTCCACCAAACCAGAGTATCAGGTTTTCAAACTTCTCTGCATCTTCGTAACGCATATTCCATACAAACTTATTCATTCCTTTTTCAATTTTTATTTTCGGTTCGCCTTTCTTTCCTTCCGGTTTAAATGCTCTTATCCGGTTGCCTTCTTTATCTGTAATTTCAAGCTTAACGGAGTTTGTGTCGGGTTTATCTTTAAAGTAATAATTAATAACCACACCGTTAGGCGGATTGGTTCCGTTCTTTAACGAACCTTTAACATAACCGCCGCGAAGTAAGTATGTGTCTCTCGGTTTAAACAAATAGTAATCGCTGTTTAACACATCTTTATTTAACTGATGAAGCGGGGTTAAATCATCTAACACCCAGAACGAGCGCCCCTGCGTTGCAACGACCAAATCATTTTCTTTAATTGCTAAATCCGTTATCGGCACAACGGGCAGGTTCAACTGAAACGGCTGCCAGTTTTCTCCGTCATCGAAAGAGATATACATTCCGCTTTCCGTTCCGGCGTAAAGCAATCCTTTTCTTTCCGGGTCGGCACGAATTACACGTGTAAAATGATTTGCGTCTATTCCTTTAGTTATTTTCTTCCACGTCTTACCGTAATCGGTTGTTTTATATAAATACGGTTTGAAGTCGTCCCATTTGTACATAGTAGCCGCTACGTAAAGTCCGCCCGGTTCAAAATGGTTTACTTCAATCGAGTTAATCATTATCCATTCCGGCATAATGCTTTTCGGCGGAGTAACATTCTGCCAGTTCTTACCGCCGTCGCGGGTAATGTATATTAAGCCGTCATCGGAACCGGTCCATATTACGCCTTTTTCGTGCGGACTTTCGGCGAGCGCAAAAATGGTAGCGTAATATTCTACGCCGGTGTTATCTTTTGTGATTGCTCCTCCCGAAGCACCTAACTTGGTTGTATCGTTTCGTGTTAAATCAGGACTGATAGCTTCCCAGCTCTGTCCTTCGTTTGTAGTCTTAAACAGTATGTTAGCAGCAGCGTATAAAGTATTCGGATCGTGAGGAGAAAACAGTATCGGGAAGTTCCACTGGAATCTGTATTTAATATCTTTTGCACCGTAACCCATCGGATTATCGGGCCAAATGTTTACGGCTCTCCTCTCACCCGTTTTATGATTTATTCTTGTAAGATAACCACCATACGAACCTCCGTAAACTATATCGGGATTATCGGGCTTAGGTGCAAGCCAGCCGCTCTCGCCTCCTGCGGTCGGTTCCCAATTTCTTTCGGTTATAAAGGCACCGTCTGAGCGTGATAATATTCTTACCGATGAATTATCCTGCTGCGCTCCGTAAATCCTGTAAGGGAAATGATTATCGGTGGTAACGCGGTAAAACTGTGCAGTCGGTTGATTGTGATAAGTAGTCCACGTTTCGCCTCCGTCGTAAGTAATCTGTGCGCCGCCATCGTCTGCGACTATCATTACATTTGAATTATCCGGTGATATCCATAAATCGTGATGATCGGCATGCGGCGTTTGAATCGATTCAAAAGTTTTACCGCCATCTTTCGAACGCCATAATCTTACGTTAAGTACATATACTTTATCTACTTCCCTAGTATCGGCATAAATTTTTGAAAAGTACCATGCCCTTTGACGCAGTTTTCTTTCGTCATTAACCTTTATCCACTTTTCGCCCCCGTCATCGGAACGGAATACACCACCGTTTTCTGCTTCGATAATTGCCCAAACTCTATCGTGATTTACGGGAGAAACAGTAACTCCTATGATTCCTATTGTTCCTTCCGGTAAACCTTCGTTACGTGTTATCTCTTTCCAGGTATCACCGCCGTCGGTTGATTTCCACAAACCGGAACCTTCACCTCCGCTCGATAAACTGTAAGGAGTTCTTTTAACGCGCCACATCGATGCGAATAATATTCGCGGGTTAACAGGGTCCATCACCAAATCGGCGGCACCGACTTCATCGTTAACAAAAAGAATTTTTTCCCAGGTTTCTCCTCCGTCTTTACTTCTGTAAATTCCTCTTTCTTCGTTCGCTCCGAATAAGTGACCTAACACAGCCGCATAAACCAAATCGGGATTGCGCGGATGAATTCTTATTCTTAAAATATGCCGGGAGTCCTTCAAACCTATTTGCTTCCATGTTTTACCGGCATCAACCGATTTCCACATTCCGCAACCGTGCGATACATTTCCTCTTACGGTTCCCTCTCCTCCGCCAACGTAAATAACATTCGGGTCCCACTCACTTACAGCAACAGCACCGATTGAGCCGCCGAAAAATCCATCAGAAATATTCTTCCAGGTATCTCCGCCGTTGGTAGTTTTCCAAACGCCGCCGCCCGTTCCACCGAAATAATATGTCATCGGATCTCCCGTAACACCTGTTACTGCTGCAGATCTACCGCCCCTGAACGGACCGATTGGTCTGTACTCCATCGACTTGAAAAATGAAGTATCGACATTGCTTAAGTATTGTGCATTTGTTGATGAGAAAAATTGGGATAAAATAATAACAACCGGGAAGAAAAGGGAAAATATTTTTTTCATATATGTTCCTGTAAGAAGATTTACAACTTTTTTTAAGAATTCAAATTAATTTAATGAATCGTAATTCTTCTAACAAAAATATAATTGATAAAAATATATACTGCATAACAAAACGCTTCCATCGAATTTAACTCTATACGCATCAGTAGTGAGTTCTTTATTTATTAAAGCGGTTACGTTTTATCCGGGTAAATTATCTGCTGTTAACGTAGTTAACCTCAACCTGTGTGGGGCTGACCAAAAAGTAGCACAGATTACTAATCTGTGCTACGAATTAAACGACTATGAGCTAAAATCGAATCAAAGATTTTAACTATCTTAAATTAATTAGTTTTTGGTCAGCCCCATTTAGGAGTGAGGTTGTTTTTCGATGGCGTTGTCAATCCTGCGTTGTCGCTCTCCAGAACCATTCCCTTATCCGAAGCAATAAATTTAGATTGAAATGAACAAGCCGGTGAGCCTCTATAAAAAAGCCCCGACAAAATGCCGGGGCTAATTTTTTCTTTTTATTCTTTTCGGAAAAAGTAAAAATAAGTTCCTTTGCTTCTTACTTCATTAAGATCATTTTCTTAACCGAATTGAAACTGCCTGATTTTAAGTTATAAATGTATATACCACTCGTCAACTCCGAAGCATCGAATGTTACTTGGTACTTACCGGCTTTTTGAATTCCGTTTACCAACGTTGCAACCGTTTCGCCGAGCAGGTTATATACTTCTAACGATACGAATCCGTCCTGAGCAACAGAGTAATCAATTACTGTACTCGGGTTAAACGGGTTCGGATAGTTTTGTTCAAGTGTGAATTCAAGCGGTGTTATTACTTCAACCGTAACCTCGTTTGAATATTCGAACGAACCGTCGTAATCAATTTGTTTTAACCGGTATGAATAAACACCTTCGGGAACTTCCCGGTCAACAAATGAATATACCTGTGTTTCGGTTGTTGTGCCGTATCCATCTACAAAAGCAACATTTTCGTATTCACCGTTGCTGCTTTTCCGCTGGACTTCAAATCCCTGATTGTTCATTTCAGTTGCTGTTGCCCAGCTTAACTGAACATTGCCGTTATCCGCCGTTGCGGTAAACGAAACCAATTCAACCGGAACAATGCCGTCGTCAATTGTCCAGGCATACCAGGTTGTTCCGACGTCATCTGCAATAAAGAACATTCCGTTAGTGTAACACATACTCCATTCGGTAGGAACCATTCCGGGCAGGTTGCAGGAAGCGATAAAACTTCCGTCAACATCGCTATAAGCATAAACCATATCGCCGGCAACCGTTAAAAGATAAGTGCCGGTGTGTGCAAGTAAGTTTCCTCTCGGCCAGTTTAAATCGTGCTGAAGATCGAGTGTAAATGTATTGATAACCGAGCCGGTATTAAAATCATACGAACGGGCGGTTCCGTTTATATGATCGAACAAAATTGAACCGTCTGCAGATACACACGCTTTAGATTGAAAGTCCTGAAAGATGCCGGTAAAGATAACATCATATCCACCGTCAAAAGGATTAGTGTGCAATCTTAACAAATCCAAACCATAGTTCTTGGCATATACTTCACCGTCAATAGGATTGAAAAATACCGCACGGAAGTCAATGCCAACATCCTGTGTTGTTATCAGATTATAATTAACATCCAATTGCGCCACTAAACCAGTACTAAAACCACCACCAACAACCCAGTAATATGTGCCGTCGAAAGCTATGCTCATAGGAACCGAGTTACCGGCAAAATTACTAAATGTAGCTTCCAGTATTCCAGTGGCAAGTAAATTGCCGGCATTTACCGGCGACTCATTACTAACGAAGTTGATGAATATGTCTGGTGTCTTGCCTTCGGTGGAATTTGGTTTATGAGAATTTTGTGAAAAGAGCGGTTGGATAAAAAGTAGTGCAGAAACAAAAAAGTAAACTATGTTTTTCATTGCGCCTCCTCTATTGATGGGATAAGTGATTTATGATAGATGAATTATTATTTTCATCATTAAATGCAAAATGCGTTTAATAATTTTAATAATCAAGAGTTTTCTTTATAAAAAATCTAATACGTTGTAAAGGTTTATATTACTTTTTATCACTAGGATTTAACAGCACAATAAGAAAAAATGTAAACTATTACTTGATTAAAATCATCTTCTTCACCTGAACTAATGAACTTGTTCTAAGCTCATAAAAATATATTCCGCTTGGCAAACCGCTTCCGTCGAATTCTACTTCGTACTCGCCCGGTAACAGCTCTTTGTTTATCAAGGTTATTACTTTTTCTCCAAGCACATTATATACTTCTAACGTTGTTAACCTCACCCTAAATCCCTCTCCCTGGTAAGTTGAAAATCCCGCTTGCGGGTGAGAGGGACTTTTAATTGGAATCTTAAATTTGATTTTTGTTGTTGGGTTGAATGGATTTGGAAAGTTTTGATAAAGTAAAAACTCTTCAGGAAAATTATTCTTTTCTCTATTAACATCATTAACAACATCTGGGATATATTTGATAACAGTTCCGCTTTTACCGGCGGCATAGCCGTGCAGTGAATCGGGGAAAATTATATCGAGGATTACCGAACTGTCCGGTGTGGGAATTTGTGTCCACGTGTTTCCGGAATCCAGACTATAAATTAATTGCGAAGCATTACCCAACGTTGCCCATGCTTCATAACCGGTTCTGAATTCCAAATCGTATGCAACGCCCTGAATGCCTGCGTTTACATATTCCCAGAAAGCTCCGCCGTTGGTTGTTCGAATCATCCCGACACCGTAAATCTCAATATCTCCGCTCGAACCGATAACATTCAACGAATCGAAAAGATGAATCTGATGCACAGGATCAGGTGGAGCGAAAATTGGATCGATAGCATACCACAAATCGCCGCCGTTAGTTGTGTTCCAGATTACCCCCGCATTTTCGAACGCGCCTCCACAGGCATAGCCGTAATTGTCATCGAAAAATTTGATGTTTAACACCGGAAGGAATGCCAATGTTGAACTATCGATGTTTGCCTGCACCCAGTTTAATCCTCCATCCGTTGTTTTAACTAAAGGTTGAGGTTTTCCGCCCATCCATCCGTTCAGCGAATCCCTGAACAAAATACAGTTAAAAAAAACGTTTTCATCGGGATACGGAATTTGCTGCCAGTTGGTTCCTCCGTCGGTGGTTTTTAATATTATGGTTCCGAAGGGAAAG
>JAJRSV010000055.1 GCA_024278655.1 Bacteroidota bacterium
ACTGCAGGTAATTGTAATTCCATTTTCAGAATTGTTAAATAAACCTAAATCTTCGGAAACGTATAAGAAAATAATCAAATTCAGTCTGCCGCTTTATATGACCAACATGGTTGTGTTCTTTAACGGCAGAGTAAATATATTTATCATCGGTGCTTATCTTAATGCCGCCAGCATTGCATTATTCGATGTTGCCGCAAAAATACCCCAGGCGATGAGGAAATTGCTTAAGTCGTTTATCATCGTTTATTTTCCGAATCTTGCCAAATTGTTCTCTTATGAAGATAAAAAAACAGCGGTTAAATTCATCGGCAAGTCGCTTAATATTTATTCGGTTGTTTTAATGTTTATTGCATTAATAACTTTTTTATTCAGAGAAGAAATAATTGTTCTTCTATTCTCGGATAAATACCGGTCTTCTTCAATGGCGTTCGCAATACTTGTTTTTAATGTTTATTTAAGAGGTTTAGCCGATTTAATGGGATATTCGTTCATCCCTGCAGGTTATCCGAAAATTTCTGCGATTGTTAATACTGCGGGTAGTGTTGTAAGCATTACCTGCAGTCTTTTACTAATACCCATACTCGGATTTATAGGGGCTGCATATTCAATGGTGATTATGAATGTTGTATCTATAATCATGTATTACTTGTTTTTAGTGCGGTACAAACTTAATCCTAATATAAAAGAGTTTATTCAACCGCTGTTTTTGGTTTTAACTGTTAGTGCTGCATATTATCTGCTCGGCGCAGAATTTCTCTATGTTAAAATATTATTCATAATAGGATTTGCGGTTTTATCGTGGGTTAATTTGAAAGAGTTCAGAAACATTTCCTATTCAACTTACAGAACTATTCATAATTTTGTTATGCACCGTAATTAAATGTTATTTACCAATTAAAAATTTACCGATATGTACAATACTAAAGTTGTAGTAAATGCAGATGATTTCGGGATGGAACCGAATGCTACGTATGCAATATTAAAAGCTTTGGAGCGTGGCTGGATTTCTACAACTACTATTATGACAACTACGTCCGCCTTTGAGGAAGCTTGTGAAATAGCTCACCGGGAAAAATTATTGGATAGAATAGGTATTCATTTTAACCTAACCGAAGGGCAACCTTTAACAGACAAAATAAAGAAGTGTCCGAGATTCTATAATGAGAAGGGAGAGTTATTCAAATCCCGCAAAGGATATTTTTTCTCGAGGGAGGAATCGGAAGCAATTTACACCGAGCTGGAAGCTCAGTTAAAACGGTTGCACGATTTCGGAATTCATCCGACACATGCCGATTCACATCATCATGTTCATCATTATTGGGGTGTGGGAATGATAATGGCTCATTTCTGCAAACGTAATAATATACCGGCACTCAGATTGAGTTTTAATTTCGGGAAAAAATTCGGCTGGAAAAGAAAATCATATTCAAAGGTTTTTAATACACGATTAAGTATTATGAACCTTGCAAAAACAAAATACTTTTGTGAAATAAGACAATCGAATGAAAACTTATTTAAAAAAAATAAACCCGTAGAACTTATGGTTCATCCTTATTATACCGAAGAGGGCAAAATGACCAACTATGTGGACGGAGACGATTTTGGAATGCTTGTGAAAAAATATCTAAACGGTTTAACACTTGTAACTTACAAAGAGCTGACAGAAAAAAATTGAATAGCGCACTTTACAAAAAAATATCGAAGTTATCGTTTCTTATACTTTTATTCTTTGCGATTTTCGGAACGGCAATGCCTTTCAGAGAAAGGATTACCGATGTTGAACAGATAACTTCATCGAATATAATAAACCAGGTTTTGTATACCGCATTGTTTCTTGTTTCGTTTGTGCTTCTGATTCCAAAAAAAGAAGAATTGTTCATAATCATAAAAAGAGAAAAGTTTTTATTTCTTTTTATACTTTTTTCATTTATTACTATCGTTTGGTCGGATTACAGCTTTTTTACTTTTAAAAGAATTTTCAGAATTACAGCCGTAGTACTTACTATCCTTTCATTCCTGTTGTATGTTCAAGATTCCCGTGAAATAGTAAAAACTTTCAAATACATAATTTATCCCTATTTGTTTTTTACGCTTGTAGTTGTCTTTGTCGTTCCCGGTGCCAAGGATCCTCAGTTTCATACCTGGCGCGGGTTTACTTCTCATAAAAACACCTTGGGGCAAATAAGTCTCATCTCAACCGTTTTATGTTTTATCTTTTATAAGCTCGAGGACTCTTTACTTAAGAAAACAATAGCGGCTTTTATGTTATTAATTGCCGTCGTTCTTTTGTTCGGAGCATACAGTTCTACTTCAATACTAACATTCCTTTTTCTCGTGGGTTTATCACTTATTCTGATGATGGATATTATTTTTAAACCTCTTGGAATAGGAAGAACAATTTCCGTTGCTACTGCGACAACTTTTTTTATATTATTTCTGGGACTGATGATTTGGCTTCCGGAGTTGGAGAAAATAATTCCGGCATTATTCGGTAAGGACACTACTTTTTCGGGGAGGACAGATTTGTGGGAATATCTTTTTGATGAAATAAAATCACATCCGCTGCTTGGTACCGGTTATCAGGCTTATTGGGTCCCCGATAATCCGCGCGTAATGTTATTGTATAAATCATTTGTGTGGTTACCCAATCAGGCTCATAACGGATACATAGATATTCTTTTGCAAACGGGAGTATTCGGGTTTTTATTAGTGGTTTTCATGATAATAAATTATTTCGTAAACTTCCTGAAAATAAGAAAACCTCATCCCTGGGTTTGGCTTGTGGTTATATCATTAATAACGAATCTTCAGGAATCCACTTTTCTTCGTCCTGCTCAATTTATGAATTTTATGTTCATGTTTTCTTATTTATTGTTGTATATGAATTTTTACAGGGAGTTTAGCTGGCAAAAGGGAGACGGGGAAGAATAAATATTTTTTGATACTCACTTTAAAGGATGTTACTTTAATGTTGTTTAGTGTTTGTATAGCAACGTATAAGCGACCGGAACTTTTGCGGAAACTTCTTAATAGTCTGGTTAAGCAGGAACTTGATGACAATATGACCCTGGAGGTAATTGTTGTCGATAACGACGTTGACCAGAGTGCGAAAGAAGTCGTAGAAAGCTTCGAGAGCAACGACAGAATTAAGTATCTGTATTTTACTCAGCCGGAAAAGAATATCAGTTTAACCCGGAATGTGAGTGTTAAGAATGCTTCGGGAGATTATTTGTTGTTCATTGACGACGACGAAGTAGCCGATAAGAACTGGGTAAAAGGTTTATACAATTGTATAACAAAATATAATGCCGACGGTGCATTCGGCAGGGTGCTTTCATACTTCGATGAGGATACTCCCGAGTGGATAAAACATAGTTTCTTTTTTAATCGTCCCTGTTCAAAATCCGGCACCAAAGCAACCTTTACAAGAACAACAAACGGAATGGTAAAAGCGTCGTTGCTTAAGCAGTTTGATGTTCCTTTCGATCCTAAATATGGTTTGTCCGGTGGTGAAGATACCCAGCTGTTTGCCAAGTTAAAGAAAATGAATGCTAACTTTATAGACTGCTTTGAAGCGGTGACTTCTGAATATGTTCCTCCTGAGAGAACCACAATATC
>JAJRSV010000056.1 GCA_024278655.1 Bacteroidota bacterium
TATCTTACTTGGAAAGCACGTGAGTTCGAGATTAATACAAAGTTTATCGAATTAGCCGGCGAGATAAATACATATCAACCATATTATGTTGTTGAGAAAGCTATGGAAGCACTGAATGACTATAAAAAACCGTTAAACGGTTCGAAAGTATTAATTTTAGGAGCTTCATATAAAAAAGATATTGACGATATGCGCGAATCGCCGTCACTCAAGTTAATCGAGATTTTCAGGGAAAGGGGTGCTGAAGTAAATTACTCCGATCCGTACGTTCCGAAACTCCCCAAGACCAGAAAGTATAATTACGAATTGGAATCGGTTGAATTAACAGAGGAGAATATTAAACAGTTCGATCTGATAGTTGTCAGCACAGATCATTCTAACTTTGATTATAAAATGATAGCTGAAAATGCGCAGGTAATAATCGATACAAGAAACGCATTTGAAAAAAATAATCTGATAAATGATAAAATATATAAAGCTTAATTTCTAATAGTTACTAATTAAATTTCCCGGCATAGTAACAATTTCTCTCCTAATCTCATTAGATGTTTTAATTTATTAAATCGATTGGATTTTTGAGTAACATTTTACAACTAATTAAAAAATTAGACTTATGAAAAAATTAAAAAGATTCGTTCGTACAAAGCTGATACCTTACAAACCATTTGTTCGTAAAGTAAATGAATGGGACTCGGAGTATAAATCAGGTAAATGGGATTATCTTTACGATAAACCGGAACAAGCAAGATATAACTTGTTGATAAGCTACATAACTCACTTTTTTGGTAATAATGCTTCTATCCTCGACCTTGGATGCGGGATAGGCATACTTCGGAAAAAACTAAACAATAACTATTCACATTATTGCGGAGTCGATATTTCAAACGAAGCAATAAAGGTAGCACAGGAATTTACCGATTCAAAAACAGAATTCCATACAGCCGATATTTTGGATTTTGTACCCTCGATGAAATATGATTGCATACTTTTTAACGAATCGATTTATTACTTCGACAAGCCGTTGGATTTAATAAAGAAATACATTCCATATCTTACTGATGAAGGGATGATTATTATTTCTATGTGGGATAATGAAGAAAGAAATAATAAACTTTGGGATACATTTGATTCACTTCTTCATAAAGTTGACGGAATTTATTTAAGACATGATTCGGGTAGTGCCTGGAATATACGGGTGTATAAACCGCTGAAATAAAATTTCAAATAGAATATAAGTCTATATTAATTTTCTGATTAATACCGGTAACAATTACTGCTAAATACATTTTTTTTATAATTCGCTTTTTAGAATTGAGCCAGGATGTTTATTAAACTCAGATCGTTTATTCCATCGTTATATTTGTCTGCAGTAATTACATTTTTTCTTTTTTCAAACACATCATTAGAAGCTGCAAACTATTATGTAAACAACTCACATCCCCGCACAAGCGATACTAATCCCGGAACCAAAGAAGCACCGTGGGCTACAATTCAGCACGGAGTTAACATTGCCGAAGCAGGTGATACTGTATTTGTAAGCTTCGGAATTTATAACGAGGGCATCGTTCTTAAGAGAAGCGGTAATGCAAACACGGGATATATTGTATTCATAGGTATCGGCGAGAAGAAACCCATAATCGATGGTACCGGTAAATCCGATAAACTAATAGACTGGAAGGGTAAACCCGACGGAGGGTTTCAGAAAAATTATATTATCTTCGACGGCTTTGAAATAAGGAATGCTTCCAGATGGGCTTTCTGGATTCAGGGCGATCATAACATTATCAGGAACTGTAAGATACACAACACCGGTCACACGGCAATTCAATTAATAACAGGAAGTTACAACATCATTAGTAATAACGAAATTTATAATACCGGCTGGAATGCAATAAGCTGGGAATCGAATAACGGTGGTACAGGAATTAGAACCGATTACAATATAATTGAACACAACTACATACACGATATACTCCACCATAATGCGATAAACGGATTCCCAAACGAAAAAGCCGGAAACTTAAAAGAGTATGGTGGCGTGGGAAATGTTGTAAGGTTCAATATAATTAAGAATTGTCTTCAAGGGATTTATGTCCGATACGAAAAGGAAATGGAGATTTACGGAAATCTGATAACAGATATTTTCGGATACCAGGGAATCCATTTTCATGCTTCTTCCAAAGAAAGCTCTGCAACATATCTTTCAAACAGTAAGGTTTATAACAATGTAATAGCTAACTGCAAACAAAACGGAATATTTAATGCTAATGCGTTAAATCTTGATATTAAAAACAACATTTTTTATAACAACTCTTCCGGTAGAGGTTTCTACGATATTGAATTTAAACCGAGAACCGCTGGTTCCAAAAATGAAATTGATTATAATTTATATTTTAATTAAACATTATCACAGAAGAATTTAAATTTATACGGGGTTGTTTATTCTGTTGAGAAAATTAAATCTATAGGATTGGAAGAGCATGGGATTTTCGGAAATCCATTATTTGTTGATGAAGAAAATGTTGATTATAGACCATCCGAAAACTCTCCGGCAATAGATGCCGGGCAAAACCTTGGTGCCCCATACAACATTGATATAACCGGAGTAAAAAGACCGCAGGGAGCGGCTTATGATATCGGTGCATTTGAAATAATGGTTCAAACTAAATGAATAATTCGGAGAGTAATGTAAATCAGCACAAACCAGATTGAAAATTTCGGCGCCCTTCTGAACAGAAAACTTTTTTTAGCATCTTTCTCTTCTTTGTACTCTTCCGGTCGGACGCCAAACATTGTAGAAATTTTGCCTAAATTAGCGGATGCTTTAAGAAGCCAATGCAGCCTTTTTTCTTTTGAAAACATGGTCGCAATCATAAAGAACACACTGGTAATAAAATATATAATGCATTTAACCATTTCCTTAAGTATAACCCTCAGTTTTTTATCGTCCGTAAATTCTATCTTCCTCCGCATATAGTTATTACCTATTCTGAAAGCTCTTTTAATCTGCCAGCTAATTCTTGTTCTTTCCTGAGGTACGTACTCATAAGTTACTGCCTCATAGCAATAAATTATTTTCGCTCCTCCCTTTTTCAGACGTGTAAAGAAGTGTGTGTCTTCACCGCCCGACAAGCCGTAGTTTACATCGAAAGGTTCATGAAA
>JAJRSV010000057.1 GCA_024278655.1 Bacteroidota bacterium
GAAGACAGATGATTAAAAGAGCCGGGCGGAAAAGTCTGGGCCTTTTTAGGCGACGGCGAAACTGACGAGCCGGAAGCATTGGGTGCAATAACACTTGCATCGAGAGAAAAGTTAGATAACCTTATCTTCGTTATTAATTGTAACCTTCAAAGATTGGACGGACCGGTAAGAGGAAACGGAAAAATTATTCAGGAGCTTGAAGCAATATTCCGTGGTGCCGGCTGGAATGTAATAAAAGTTATTTGGGGTGATGATTGGGATCCTTTATTAGATAAAGACAAAGATGGCAAGTTAGTTAAGCGAATGGGCGAAGTAGTAGACGGACAGTATCAGAAATACACCGTTGAAAGCGGAGCTTATATTCGCGAGCACTTCTTCGGGGTTGATGAAGACCTGCTTAAGATGGTTGAAAACTTAACAGACGAACAGTTACGCAAAATGCGCCGCGGCGGTCACGACCCGGAAAAAGTTTACGCGGCTTATCTTGCTGCGATAAATCACAACGGACAGCCGACTGTTATATTAGCAAAAACAGTTAAAGGATACGGACTCGGTGAAAGCGGCGAAGGTAAAAACATCACTCACCAGCAAAAGAAATTAAACGAAGAAGAGTTAAAGGAATTCCGCAGCAGATTCGGAATACCTATTTCGGATGATGACATTTCGAGCGCACCTTTCTACAGACCCGATGAAGACAGTGTGGAAATAAAATATCTGACAGAAAGAAGAAAAAAACTCGGCGGATATTTACCGAAAAGAAAAACCGATGTGCGTCCGATTAAAACACTGCCTGAGTCCGTCTTTGAAGAATTCTATAAAGGAACCGAAGGCAGAGAAGTATCGACCACGATGGTATTCGTTAGAATGCTCGCAAAACTTTTAAAGGATAAAGAGATAGGCAAACAAATAGTTCCTATTGTTCCCGATGAAGCACGCACATTCGGAATGGAAGCGTTGTTCAGACAGGTTGGAATATACTCACATCCCGGTCAGCTTTACGAACCGGTTGATGCGGACAGTCTTCTTTATTATAAAGAAGCAAAGAACGGACAGATACTCGAAGAAGGCATTACAGAAGCCGGCTCAATGTCTTCATTCATTGCGGCGGGAACCGCATACCTTACACACGGAATAAATATGATTCCTTTCTTCATTTTCTATTCGATGTTCGGATTACAGCGTGTGGGAGATTTGGTTTGGGCTGCTGCCGATATGGGTGTAAAAGGATTTATGTTAGGTGGAACTGCCGGAAGAACAACATTGGCAGGCGAAGGTTTGCAGCATCAGGATGGAAACAGTCATTTGTTGGCATATCCGGTTCCAAATCTTGTTACTTATGACCCGGCGTTTGCTTATGAGATTGCAGTAATTATCCGCGATGGAATAAGAAGAATGTACGAAGAGCAGGAAAAGGTATTCTATTACATTACTTTGATGAACGAAAATTATCCAATGCCGCCAATGCCGAAAGGTGCAAAGGAAGGTATTCTTAAAGGAATGTATAAGTTCAAAACATCTTCGAAGAAAACAGCAAAAGCAAAAGTTAATTTGTTTGGAAGCGGAACTATAATGAATGAAGTGCTTAAGGCGCAGGAAATACTTGAAGACGATTACCGCGTTGCCGCTGATGTTTACAGCGTAACAAGCTACAAAGAATTAAGAAGAGATGCTTTGGATGTTGAACGCTGGAACGTTCTTAATCCAACAAAGAAACAAAAAGTTCCTTACATTACCGAAATGTTTAAAAACAACGACGGCGTTTTTGTTGCAGCTACCGATTACGTAAAAGCCCTGCCCGATTCAATTGCAAAGTGGCTGCCGAAACCTCTCATTTCGTTGGGCACGGACGGATTCGGGCGAAGCGAAGGAAGAAAAGAATTACGTGACTTTTTCGAAGTTGATTACAGGCATATAGTTTACGCTGCTTTGGGTGCACTTGCAAAAGAAGGAAAAGTTAAAACGGCAACTTTGGATAAAGCGTGCAAGCAGTTGAATATAAATCCCGATAAACCGAATCCGCTTTATTCATAATAACTTATTATACAGGAAATTAGTAAAGAGAAAATAATGGTTAAAGAATTTAAACTACCCGAACTCGGAGAAAATATTGAATCGGCTGATATTATAAACGTGCTGGTTAAGGTCGGCGACAGAGTTGAAAAGGAGCAGAGCATAATAGAGATAGAAACCGATAAAGCTACAATCGAAGTTCCGTCTTCGGTTGAAGGTGTTGTTAAGGAAGTGTTGGTTAAAACCGGCGATAACGTAAAAGTAGGACAAACAATTATTAAAGTAGATGAAGCCGGAACCGGAGTTACGAAAGAACTACCAGCTGAAGAAAAAACTCCGGCAGAAAAGAAGGAAGTAAAAAAGGTTGAAACTAAATCCGAAGAGAAACCAAAAGAAAAGAAACCTGCAGCATCTTCCGGCAAAAAAGAGATCGTTGAATTTAAAGTGCCCGACCTTGGAGAAAATATAGAATCAGCCGATGTGATTGCGGTGCTTGTAAAGCCCGGTGATGTAATAGAAAAAGATCAGGGTGTAATAGAAATTGAAACCGATAAGGCAACAATCGAAGTTCCTTCATCGGTAGAAGGTAAGGTTGTTGAAGTATTGATAAAGCCGGGTGACAAAGCGAAAGCCGGTGATGTTATTCTTCGTGTCTAATCTGCTTCTGCCAGTGAAGCGGAAAAGAAAGCAGCGAAAGAAGAAATTAAAACGGAACAACCAGCCGAAACTACAGAACCGGAAAAACCCGTTATTGAAGTTCCAACCGGACAGGTACCCGAATTACATCCCGGCGAAGTTGATGAACAACCGCCCATTACAAGAGGAGCCGCACCTGCTGCACCTTCGGTAAGAAGATTAGCCCGTGAGATTGGTGTTGATATTAACGAAGTAAAAGGCACCGGTCCCGGCGGTAGAATTTCGATGGATGATGTTAAAGCATATTCAAAGAAGCTGCACCGGGAAAGAAAAGCAGGAGTTGGCTTTGGCGTTAAGCAGGAACCGTTACCTGATTTCTCAAAGTTCGGTGAAATTGAACGCGTTAAGATGAACAAGATACGCGAGGTTACTGCAACTCACTTAAGTTATGCATGGGCAACCATTCCGCATGTTACACAGTTCGATAAAGCCGATATTACGCAACTTGAAAAGGCTCGAAAAGAATTAAACAAACAGGTTGAAAAAGCCGGCGGCAAGTTAACCGTAACTGCTATTCTGCTTAAGATAATTGCTGCTGCTTTAAAAGAGTTCCCGCAGTTTAACAGCAGCATCGATATGGAAACAAAAGAGATTATCTACAAAAAATATTTTAACATCGGTGTTGCAGTAGATACTGAACGCGGCTTGATGGTTCCCGTAATAAAAGATGTTGACAAGAAAAACTTAACAGAGCTTTCGGTCGAGTTGGGTGAACTTGCAAAGAAGGCAAGGGAAAGAAAAATTTCCCTTGAAGAACTGCAGGGCGGATGTTTTACAATAACAAACCTTGGTGGTATCGGCGGTACTGCGTTCACTCCGGTAGTTAACTCACCCGAAGTTGCAATATTAGGAGTTTCGCGCGGAAGCTACGAACCGGTTTATAACGGCTACGGAGTTTTCGAACCGAGATTGATGCTGCCGCTGTCACTGTCATATGATCACAGAATTATAGACGGTGCAGATGCAGTAAGATTTTTACGATGGGTAATTGGAGCGCTTGAGCAGCCGCTTAAGATGTGGATATAAAGATTTGTAGGAACTGTCCAAAGAATAACTTTTAATGTCATTCTGAGGAGCGAAGCGACGAAGAATCTACGATTTTAGAAGCATTTCAGACTCTTCACTTCGTTCAGAGTGACAAATGTCAGTTCTGTAACAGACTCTTAAAAGTCGCGTTACAAACACATATTAAAAAAACCATCTTAATGATATATCGATTCATAAAATCAGAAACATCATATGTCTGAAAACACAAACTTAACAGTTATTGGCGGAGGACCGGGCGGTTATGCCGCTGCTTTTCTCGCTGCCGATTTGGGAATGAATGTTACCTTAATCGATTTGGAAAAAAATCCCGGCGGCGTTTGTCTTTACCGCGGATGCATTCCTTCAAAAGCATTGCTCCATGTTGCTAAGCTTATTTCCGAAGCTGAAGAAGCAAAAGCATGGGGAATTGATTTTTCGAAACCTAAAATCGATCTTGATAAGTTAAGAGAATTTAAAAACAACGTTGTTAATAAATTAACCGGCGGACTCGGCATTCTATCGAAACAGCGAAAGATAAATTTCGTTCGGGGTAAAGCAACTTTCTTAAATTCATCTACAGTTAAAGTTGAAAAAACTGACGGTGGTACTGTAGAAATTAAATTCGATAAAGCTATAATTGCAACCGGTTCACGTGTTGCAACTATTCCTTCGTTGGAAATAAAAAGTGATCGATTGCTTAATTCAAAAACCGCTCTCGATTTGCCGGCAATTCCAAAATCGTTGTTGGTTATCGGCGGTGGTTATATCGGGCTGGAATTAGGTTCGGTTTATCAGGCGCTCGGCAGTAAGGTTTCGGTTGTGGAAATGCTCGACGGACTTTTACCCGGCGCCGACAGAGACCTTGTTTCCCATCTTTCAAAAAGAATTAAAGCAAAGTACGAAGAGGTAATGCTCAACTCAAAAGTAGTTGAGATGAAAGAAGTAAAGAACGGAATTAAGGTAAAAATTGAAGATAAAAACGGTGAAGTAAAAGAAACAGTTTACGATTATGTTTTAATGTCGATTGGAA
>JAJRSV010000058.1 GCA_024278655.1 Bacteroidota bacterium
CTTCTTCGGACACATACGGCGGATTTGAAACAACAATATCGAATTTATCAAAAGCTGTAGAATCCAATTCTCTAATATCGGCTTTTATAAATTTAACTCTATTGGATAGAGAATGAGCTGTTAAATTTTCATTTGCTACTTCAATTGCCTCATCACTAATATCAATACCTGTTACAACCGCATTTGGCAAATTGGCTGCGAGTACAATGCTTATATTTCCGCTTCCGCTGCCTACGTCTAAAATTTTAATCTCACTATTCTTATCAACCGATTTTATAATTTCCTCAACTAACAATTCCGTTTCGGGTCTTGGAATTAAAACAGCGGGAGTAACTTTAAACTCCATTCCGTAAAACTCCACCGAACCGGTTATATACTGCAGCGGTTCGAACTCCGCACGCCGCTTAAGGTATTCCCTGTACTTTACGGTTTCTTCTTCGGTCAGCGGACGGTCGAACATCAGGTAAAGATTTAAGCGTTTGCAATTCAATATATCAGCCAATAGAATCTCCGCATTTGCTCTCGGCGATTCAATCCCCTTTTGTGCAAGATATTCGGTTGACTTTGTGATTGCTTCTAACACGGTTAACATTGTAAATAAAATTCTATATGGGAAAATCTAATTTAGAAAAAGTGCGGACTAATCCACAAGGAACAGGTAAATTATCAAACCGAAATTAATTTGAAGCGCAGCGAATGTAATCCCCGAAATCAAATCGAAACGGTTTGTCTGATCGAGCAAAGCGGAATCGCCGGTTTGCAGGTACTCATCATACTTATCATCCGCCTTAAGTTTATAATAAGCGGTAACGGCACCGAGCACAACCATACTTCCCATCAGAATTTTAAAAGATGTTTTATCGAAAAAAGTTCCGTCGTCAATTTCACCAATATATTTTAACTTAAAAGGTTTTTCTGTAAGAAGGTCTTTGCCGGTCAGGTTCAAACTTAAGTAGCCGGGTTTTTGAAGCGTGATATTGTTATATACAACAGGAAGTAAAAGCGGCGTGTAACCGACAAGCGAATCGATTACAAATACGTAAGCGTCCTGCGGTTCGGTATTGAGTAGAACCTTTTGCGTAAAATTGTAATTTAGCTTTATTGTATCGCATCCGGTAACATTAATTGTATCGATATAGGTTTGTGCATCCCATCTGTCGCTGTTTTCCACAGTTATAATTATGTGTGTTCCGCTTTCAAGAGTCGTTTCTACATATTCTCCCGTTCCTGCAAGCGAATCATCGACAAACACATTTGCATTAGCAATATTGCTTTCTACAATTAGTGTTGCTTTGCAATCCTGTGCAAATAAACTACCGGAAGAAAGCAACAGAACTGCCGTTAACAATATTTTACTCAACAAATTCATAAGCCCTTAAAACTCCGTTATCGAATCCGATAAATAATAACCTGTTATAGTAAACGGGTGTGAGTTTAGCCCTGCCGTTTAATTTGTATTTTTTCACAACCTCTCCGGTTGCTTTATCAATCAGATAAAACGAAAGAAAAAGATCGGGAAGAATGATTCTGTTTTTAGTAAGCAGCGGCGTTGCATTGAATAAGCCATTAAAATGTTTCTGCCAGTTAAGTTTTCCGTTAAACTTGTTCAGTGAAAAAAGGTCGCCGTGAAGATTTCCGACAATAATATTTTCATCGTCGAATGCGGGCGACATTAAAATCCTGCTTCCCGTATCGAACTCCCAGACTTTTTCACCGCTGTTCAATCTAACCGCGTAAACTTTTCCGTTGTTGTTACTTATGTAAGCAACCGAATCATCAACAACCGCAGAGCCGGTAAACATTCCTTCGAACTGTTTACGGTAAATTATATCTCCGTTTTTCGCATTAACGGTAATTACTTCGCCTTCGTCGTTGCCGAAGATGATTACGTTTTTATAAATCGCTGGCGAGCAGTGCGTGGTTACATCCGTATCGGTTTGCCAAATAACTCTTCCGCTTAATGAATATTTATTCACTCTTCCGTTCTCGGTAACAAAAACTACTGCATCATCAAGCCGGACCATTTCTGACAAAATACGGCTGTAAATTTCTTTTTCTACTTTCACTTTACCGGAATAATAATCGTAATAAACCAATTCGGTTAAGTTGTAACTCTGTTCCGCAACTCCGAACACGATTAGATTTTTATAAACCAACGGAGCGGTATAAATAGCTCCTTTGTATTTAAGGGTACCGGCTATACTTTCATCGTTAATATCATAAACAAAAATTCTTCCGCTCAAGTCGCTTGTGAAAACATACTCATCATAAATTGTAACCGAAGTGTTTGCAAAGCTTCCGTGCCCGCTGTTTTCCCATTTTAATTTTAACGAATCGGAAACATCAACAGGCACATAAAAATTCCTCGATGGAATTCCGCCGAACATAGGATATGGTTCTTCGTCGAGCTTTGGCGAAATTTTAATTAAAGATTTTCCGCAGCCGGTTGAAAGCAGCAGTAAAATCAACAGCGCTATTTTTATTTTACTCAAAAGTCCCA
>JAJRSV010000059.1 GCA_024278655.1 Bacteroidota bacterium
CAGCGATATAACAGCAGTGTATCCTTCGCTCTTCAATCTCACTAAATCATCTTCGGTAGGGTATGGACCGAATACAAACTGCACATTACCTGCATACTCTTCGGTTATCTTTCCTCTTTCGAATTGAATCATTTCCGGGTTCATCCATAACCATACAAATCCGGCAGTGATTAAAATCAAAAAAGAAAATACTATTGCTCTTTTTAATCCGGTTAACTTTTTAACAAAAACTTTTGTAAGTAGAATTGAAATATAAAATGAGATGACCACAAGCAGAACCATTACAATTTTAACTAACAGGTCTTCGGTTGATTGAGAATATTGCATTGACTTGCTAAAGTTGACAACCCATCTAACAGGACCTAAAAGTGTAAGAGTGCCGAGCGCGAAGCCGGTTAACAACCACACAAGTGCAAACAAAATTATATTCTTAAATGAGAAGTTGAAATACTTTGCTGTAAACTTTTTTTTTAAGCTCATTAAAACCTCTGTTGAATTCCTATTTTAAAACCGTAACGGTCTCTGTATTTTCCTTTATAGTATTCGTGGTTGGCATAAATAACCTCACCCTTAATGTAAGTAAGGCGTGATACATTGAACTGATATTCAAGTCCCGCACCTTTTGAACTTATCCCGCTGAACTGTTCGTCGGCTATTTCATTGTAAGTAGCCAATCCTACACCCAACCTTAGAGTTATGTAGTTATCGGTATCGGAAAAATATTTTCTGATATATATAGCCGATGTAAAATTTGTTTTTTCGGGTTTGGGTGTTAAGTAAAACCTGTATGATATCCAGAAGTTTCCGATATACTTACCCAAACTTCCCGTATAAATTCTTACTGTTGATGAAGTAAACTCGAGGTACTTAATACCGAGTGAAATCTCGAATGCGTAAGGAAGCATTTGATACGGTTCCGCGCTCAATCGTATTTTGGGAAATATTGATGCATTCGAATAACCGGCATTTAAGTAAACGTAAGTTCCCCGGCGAATGTTTATGTAGCCGTCGGTTTCCAACTGGATGCCGCTTTTATTAAAACGGTTTGCGTAGTTTAATCTTCCTATTATTGTTCCGAAGGGAAACTTGCGGTAATACTCTGTGTAAATTAATTGCCACGGTGTTGTTGAAGGTGAAGCATCGACACGGTAGTAGAGATAAACTTTATTCAAAATTGCAGCATCCGATAAATCTTGTTCCAGGGCAAGTCCCTCTTCATTTGTCGGGTATATAGAGAGCAACTGCGTTATTACTTCTGCAGCTTCTTCGGGGCGTTCGAGTTTGTACAGGAGTTTGGCTTTCTTTAGCATAAAATCCTGGTAAGACGAATGGAACGACAGACCGTAGTTTGCATACTTTAATGCGAGTTCGTAATTACCGCTCCAAGTGTAAACATCTATTAAGGTATTTATTGCTTCTTTATGATTTCTTTTCTGATCAATAACCTGTAATAAATTGCTTATCGATTCATCATAATTTTTATCCCACGCCATTACACGTGCCATGAATACGCGAACATCGTAGTAGTTGGGATAATCAACAAGTATCGATTGCAAACTATCAATCGCTGCCTGACGCTCTCCTTCAAAAGCCAGTTCCCGTGCTTCTTTAAACCTTTCATCTACATCACGTTTTTTTTGTGCCGGTGTTCCGCTTGAAAGAATAAAAACAAAACCGGCTACAAACAACAAATGCGCTGCGAGCTTCGATATATAATTAAACAACTTCATCTTCAAACTTCACTTCAAATTGTGGTAATTCTTTTTCATCTTCATTTTTCTTATCAAAACCTTTCTTTTCCATCTTGCCCCACGACCTTCTTCCGCCAAGATATTCAAGAAAGCCCTTGAAGCGCCAGTAAGCAGTTAATTGCCTGTAACCGAAGTTCTCTAAAAATGCGGTTGATATTAGTATAAGTAACTCGCTTACCTTTGTATATTTCTTAAACGATAATTCTTCGAGGCAGACCGAAAGCGTTGAAAGAACTATTCCGTACAGAAAAGCTGCGGTTATAAAAGCAATGGCAAAGTTCAAAGGTACTATGCCCAAAAACAGCGAAATGATGAATACCAAATAACCGGTTATTTCTATAAAAGGACCCATAACTTCAAAAAGCAGGTAGTAAGGAAATACGAGCATTCCCAACCAACCGTACTTGGGATTAAAAAGCATATCTTTATGAAGTCTTATACTTTCAATTGTACCTTTCTGCCACCTTATTCTTTGAGATGCAAGTGACTTAAATGTTTCCGGTCCTTCGGTCCAGCAAACCGGATCCGGTATAAATGTTATTTTCGCTTTTTTGTTTTTCTTTCTCATCTCTTTATGAAGCCGGACTACAATTTCCATATCTTCACCGATTGAACCGCCTAAGTAGCCGCCGATTTCAATTAATGCTTCACGTTTAAAGCAGCTAAATGCACCTGAGATTATTAATATTCCGTTTAAAACATCGAAACCGTTTCTGCCGAATAAAAACGCTCTTAAATATTCAACAACCTGGAACCTTGCCAACCACGACTTCGATAATCCTACCTCTTCAACATAACCCTGGTTAACTTTACACCCGTTTGCAATTCTAACCGTACCGCCAACGGCAATAATATTTTCATTTTCCATAAAGGGTCTTGCTATTTTAAGCAAACAGTCTCTTTCGAGAATCGAGTCGGCATCGATTACAGTTATGAGAGGATTCTTGGAAATATTAAGAGCCGCATTTATCGAATCGGCTTTTCCGCCGTTCTCTTTATCGATTATAACAAGGTTCGGATGAGAAGAAGAGAGGTAAACGGCTTTTATAGGTTTACAATCAATCTCGTAATACGGAGAGAAAGACATTTGCCTTATCTGAAAATTTTCGAAGAGCTTTTGCATCGTTCCGTCGGTCGAACCGTCGTTAACAACTATCAACTGATAATCGGGATACTCAAGCTGCAACAGCGAGCGAATGCTTTCAACAATTCCGTTCTCTTCGTTATAGGCAGGTACAACTACTGTAACAGGTTTGTAATTGTGTATGCGGAAAACTTCGCGGAGTTCTGCATATTTTATTTTCTTTGCATACTTAGCAATGTTCTTAAACGAAAGTACATTCAGAAATATATATATGGTTACTATTATTAAAAAGTAAAACAGAACCAGATAGTTATAGTAATAAATTATTTCGATTATTGTATTCATTATGTTTGATGTATTGTTTTTTCACTGATTATCATTCTTGCAATCGACGATTCGATTGTGTTCGGTATTCTGTAAGCAAGCTGTTCCAGCTTTTGCCGGCTTCTTTCGGAAAAGCTGTACATTGCTTCTGCAGCAGTAACCTTTACGTAACGGTTTCTATCGTAAATCAAATCCCATATCCTGTCTTCCAACGATTTGTCACCCACTTTTAACGAAGCTTTAATTGCAGCGGTTTTTATATCGGCTCTCGGATTTAACAGGAATAATCTTAAAGAGGTTGCCGCATCCAGGTATTCAATTTTGCCGAAGTATTTCAGCGCTTCTATTATCACATCACTGTCTTTTTCGTGAAGTAAAGTTCTTAATATGATGGGAGCAGCGGCTGAAAACTGGAAATGCCTTAACGTTGAAATGATTATCGCTCTGTTCTCTGCGGATTTTTCTTCTTCCAATCTCATCAGTAATACTTCGCAAACCGATTCATCATATTCGAATAATACCGTTAATAAAGTGTCGCGGCTTATGTTTTTACGACGAGAGAATTGTTCGAAGATATCATCTACCGAATCGATTGAGTTTACACGGGCAAGACTAAGTGCACAAGTAATGAATACCAGGTCATCATTTGTTTTTAATTTCTTCTTTAAAATGAATTCCGAGTTCAATGCTTTTGCGAGTCCGAGATAATATGCTCCGAAAACTATCCGCTTATTTTTAGAAGAGTTAAGCTGCTTCATAAGAAAGTCGAACAATTCGGTTTCGTTAACCAATGCGCATAATTTATCCTTATCATTACCCTTTAATGTTAAAAGATAATGCCTGAGATTCTGAAGCAGGTATTTAAAGCTGGATTGAGGAAATAACTTTATAATTTCCCGCGGAGAAATATCGGAAGCCAAATATTCGAATATTTTTTCTTCCCAGCGCTTAACAAAATTTCTTTGCCTGCTTTCCCTGTAATTCTCAACTATTCTAACTATTATTATGAATAAAATTAATAGATAGATTAGTGTTAACAGAACAAAGATTATTATTA
>JAJRSV010000060.1 GCA_024278655.1 Bacteroidota bacterium
GAAGAGTCTGAATAAGTAAAGTGATCTTCTGTTAACTATCATAGCGTATCTTTGTGGTTATAAATATTCTTCAAGTTTTTCATCTATAAAAGCTTTTATCTTCTCTTCGAATACTTCTCTGCCGAATTGAAGCGAATGTGCCCGGATTATTTCGGGATCAAAGCTGTCTTTATTTTTTTCAAACTTTTCCACGGCGGCAATTATCGATTTTACGTTTTGCTCTTCGAAGTGAATTCCCGTTTCGCCGTCGATAACGGTTTCGGCGGTGCCGCCGTAATTCCATGCAATTACAGGAGTGCCGCAAGCCATTGCCTCAACCACAATTATCCCGAAATCTTCTTCAGCAGCAAACACAAATGCTTTTGCCTTTTGCATATACTCTTTAAGCTTTTCCGGCGGCTGATAGGTAATTATCTCGATATTACTTTTAGCTTTCGATTTTATTTTGTTCGATTCCGGTCCGTGTCCGATAACCAGCAGCTTTTTATCGGGCATATTATTAAATGCATCGACTATTAAATCCAGTCTTTTATACGGAACCATACGTGATGCGGTTAAATAAAAATCTTCCTTCGTGCTGCCCAAATCAAATTTGTCCACGTCAACCGGAGGATAAATAACAGTGGATTCGCGGTTGTAAATTTTCTTAATCCGTCTGGCAATATGGTTTGAATTGGCAATGAAGTAATCGGGACGGTTTGCCGTTGTCACATCCCATTGCCTTATTCTGTGAAGAGTTCGTTTAACGTACCAGCTTTTTATTCCTTTTTCGAGCCCGGCTTCTTTAAGGTAGCGGAACTGTAAATCCCATGCGTACCTTATTGGAGTGTGGCAGTAACAAATGTGCAATTGATTTGAAAACGTCAGTGCTCCTTTTGCAACTGCATGCGAACTTGAGATAATTAATTTATAATCCGAAAGATCGAACTGTTCTATTGCAAGCGGGAACAGGGATAAGTAATTGCGGTGTTTCTTTTTTGCAAGCGGCAGCTTTTGAATAAACGATGTATTAACCTGCTTTCCTTTTAAAATGGTCTGCCGTTCTTCATCGTTTAAAAAATCGACCAGGGCGAAAATATCCGCATCCGGGTAAATGTTGTTGAACGACTCAACACACCTTTCGGAGCCGGCGTAATTAACAAACCATTCGTGAACAATTGCTGTTTTTATCATAGGGTAAATTTAATTCTTTTTACGGCTAAAATCTTTTAAAACATCTATTTTAAAAGAGAGCGGAAAAGTTTTTCGTAATCATCACGGAATTTGTCCAACGAGAAATTTTCCTTTATATGTTTTCTCGCATTCTCTTTGATGATTTTAATTTCTTCACTGTAAAACTTATCGATGCAATGCCGCAAGGTTGAAGTAAGTTGTTCAACATCATTCGGTTTAACAAGAAAACCGGTTTGTTTGTCTGTTATCAATTCGGTTATACCGCCCGCGTTAGCGCCGATAACAAGCTTACCGTAAGCCATAGCTTCCATAGTGCTGTACGAAAGCGACTCGGGAACACGCGAGAAGTTAACCGCAATATCTATTGTGTTGTAAATTTCTTCTTTCGACTCTACGTGTCCGTGAAATACAATTTTATCTTTCAGCTTGTCATCGATAAGTGCTTTTAATTCGTTATAATATTTAAGCGATTCTTCATCATTCACAGGTGCGCCGAAGATATGCAGGCGAAGATTTTCGTTTTCCAATAGCAGCGGCTTAGCAGCTTTAATAATTAAATCGATACCCTTTGCATAAATTATACTGCCAACCACACCGATGTTTATAGTTTCCCGCGTGCTTCTTTCGGTAATGTCCGGCAGTTGCATTCCGTTCCGGATGACAACAATATTTCCGTTGCCGTTATTGTTAAGTATTGCGCGTGTTCTCGATGCAACGGCATTGGATACGCACGCAAGCATATCGGCTCTCTGTCCAATAAAAGAAGTTACCTTCGCTTCGATTGAATTTTTCTCGTACAGCAGGTGCTGAACAATTATAAATTTCCGTTTTGTAAGTCTTGCTGCCGGGAAAGCATAAAGTGCAGCAAAGTTTCCGTTAGCAATAATGAGATCGATTTTGTTCGACAAAATATTTTTTATGAGTTTTGCTGCGGTAAGTTTTATCTGGAACGGAATCCTCAGTTTATCTTTAAGCAGCCATTTATCCTGTTTGCGGTAAAATTTTTTCAGGTTATCAATTTTAATCAAACGTGCTTTGCTTTTAAGCAGTTTGTTGTAAGCAATGCCAGGCGGCGATGCAATAAAAAACTCGTAACCTTCGATGTTGTTCACCAGATCGTACAGAAACAATTCTCCGCCACCCCAGCTTTCCATTACGGATACACATAAAATCTTTTTGTTCTTCTTTTCCTTCAATTAAACCGGTGTGAATTTTATTATTCTTTTATTTTTTATCTTACAATATCTTATAATTAAATGTTTATTACAATCGGATGCCGAAGACATCAAGAGTAGTTGAATGAAAATATCTGTTATTACCCCGACATACAATTCAGCCGCAACAATCCGGACAAATGTACACTCGGTTTTGTTTCAAACCCACCAGGATTTTGAACAGATAATTATTGATAATGCAAGCGAGGATGATACAACCGAAAAAATCATCGACTTATATCAGTCAACCGGCAAAAGCGATAAGCTTATAATAATAAGCGAACCGGATAAAGGAATCGCTTCTGCTTTTAACAAAGGTATTAACATTGCATCGGGAGATATAATAGGAATACTTAACAGCGACGACAGATATTTTAACGAAAAAGTTTTCGAACAGGTAATAAAAGCTTTTGAGGATGAAAGCGTACTGTTTGTGCATGGCGACATAATGTTTAACGATCCTGTTTACGGTTCGAATATTCGGAAGCCGCTTATGTGTCCGCTTACTTATGCAATGCCGTTTAATCATCCCACAATGTTTTTCAGAAAAGAAATTTACGATAAGTTCGGCAGGTTCGATACGGATTATAAATATGCTATGGATTTTGAATTCATCTGCCGTCTGAATAGGGAAACAGAAAATTTTTACAGCAGAGGCGTTTACCTAAAAGGCGACCCGCTTGTGGTAATGGCTGCCGGCGGTGCTTCTTGGAAAAGCGAACAGAAAACGCTTGCAGAATCGAAAAAGGCACTTAAGAAACATGGCTTATGGAACAAGGACGCGAAAAAAAACTACGCATTGAGATATATGAGAATAAAGCTTAAAGGTTTGTTAAATCTCTTTCGTGCAAATGCCCTTGTAAAACTCTGGCGGAAGTTTAAGTGGCGTTAATTGAATTTACATCCGCAGAATTTTTTTAATTGTTCGTATTATCCACTCCCTTCCCCTGAAACGGTGGAGTGCTTTTGTTTCGAGCAAATCCGCATCTAAATTTCTCTCAATTTTTACCGGATGTGTTAAAGGAAATTCCATTTCTTCCCTGGGAAGATTCGAAATAATATGCTTACGCGATTTTGTGTTTGTAGCACCCGAACCGAAGCCGATGTTTGTTACAAGATTTTTTTGCGGCGCAATGCTCAAACCGCCGCGCTTCCACATCGAATAAAGCCAGCGGTATCCCCATGAATTTATCTTCCCCTCATAAACTTCCTGGAATATTGTGCGGAAATATTTAGCGGAATCTTCGTCTTGCAGCACATTAAAAAGAAAATCCGTTTCTTTCATTTCATTCCAGTCTTTCATTTCATCATCATAAAACTGCCAGGCGCGCTTCCATGTTGCCCATCCCCAAATATGATTAAATACTGTAAAGTAATAACTCTCTTTTATTTTTAGTTTGTTGAAAAGAAAATTATTTCCCGAAATCATCATTATACGGTTTTCGTTTTTGTATTTACTTAAAAGTTCCTGGCAAAAAAGAAAAAACGAATAGTTTGGCAGGCAGTCGTCTTCCAGAATTATCGTTTCATCAACTTGTTCGAAGACGCGGCTCAAACCTGTTATTATTCTTTTTCTTAATCCAAAATTTTCCTTTGCATAATCTCTAACGACTTCACAATCCCAGTCGATGTTTTCGGTTATTTCTCTTGTTTGTTTGCAAAGCGATTCATCTTCCTTCGCATTTGTACGCGGACCATCGGCAACAACAAACAGCTTTTCCGGTTCCGCCTTACGTATTTCTTCGAATACTTTTTTTGTGGTTTCGGGTCTGTTGAAAATAAAAAATGTAACGGGAGTAGTTATTTTTGTATTTTTAATCATCTGTAATTATCTGCTATGGTGTAAATATTTAATTGTAAGATTATGATTAATTGAGGTTGATTAACCGGGTTTACTTAGATAAAAGAATTATACACAACATTAGAAATTTTTTCTCTTAAAACAAAACAGAAACACTTTTAAGTGATTATTTAAAACTTTGAAGAACAGGAGCTTCCGTATTAAATGAAATTAAATGTTGTTCATCTAAGCACTTATGATATACTTGGCGGAGCGGCAATAGCTGCATACAGAATTCACAATGCACTGTTAAAATCAGGAATCAACTCAAAGATATTAGTCCAATCAAAGCTCAGTAATGATTCGACTGTCATCTCATCGGTTAATTCTTCTTTGGATGTAATGAAATATCATATTCGCAGGATAGGCGATAAATTAGTTTACAAAACTTTGTGTAGAAAAAGCTGGTATGCATTTACAATTCCTTATTTTGGGCTTGATATATCGAATAACGAATTGATAAAAAAAGCCGATATTATAAACGTTCATCAGACTAACAACGGATTCCTTTCACTTAAATCTTTGTCGAAATTAGCGGAGTTAAAGAAACCTGTGTTTTTTACTTTACACGATATGTGGGCTTTAACTGCGGGATGTCATTATAATAACGGTTGTGAAAACTTTTTGGAAGAGTGCGGAAATTGTCCTTTGCTCAGAATTAAAGGCGAGAATGATATCTCGCGTAAAATTCATCACCAAAAAAAAGCAGTTTACAAAAAACTAAATCCAAACATTATTACATGCAGCAATTGGATGAACAGCGAGGCGAAACGAAGCTCGCTTCTCAGGGAGAACAGAATCCGTACTATTCATTACCCGGTTAATGCCGAAATATTTAAACCGGTCGATAAAGAAAGCGCACGTGCGGAATTAGGTTTACCAAACGGCAAATTCTTAATACTTGCAGGTGCAATGGATTTGAATGACGAGAGAAAGGGCTTCAAACATTTGATATCGGCACTGAAAGTAATCGATGAGCAATATGGCGATATTAAACAGCGCATTAATATTGTTGTCTTTGGAACCATTGATGAAAAAGTAATTGGCGAAATCCCATTTAAGGTTCATCAGTTGGGAAGAATAAGCGGCGAGGAAAAAATAGCTTTATGTTACAACTCTGCGGATATTTATGTAACAACTGCTTTGCAGGATAACCTGCCGAATACCGTTGTTGAATCTTTATCGTGCGGAACACCTGTAGTTGCTTTCAATACCGGTGGATTGCCTGATATGGTTGAACATATGAGAACAGGATATCTTGCAGAACTCAAATCTGCTACTGACTTTGCAAAGGGAATAATTACGATTCTTTCTGATTCCGAATTACTCGATAAAATGAAAACTAATTGCAGGCAAACAGCATTGAAAAAGTTTAATGAAGAAACAGTTGCAAATCAGTATTTAGAATATTACAGGGAAGTATTACCGGATTAAGAAGATGCATTTATTTTTTTCTTTAATCTTCAGCGGGTTGCATAAATTTATCAAAAACCCAAACCAACGGACATTTCTTAAATCAGCTCTGATGTACGGTGGTAAAGAAAGGTATAAAAAAGGAACGGTCAGGTTCAACGGTTTCAAATTTGATGTTGTTGATTATTTATCCTTTTTGTTTCAGTATAAAGATATTTTCGTTGATGAATACTACAGGTTTAAAAGTGAAAGCGATTCCCCGCTTATATATGATTGCGGTTCAAACATCGGAACAAGTTGTGCATATTTCAAAATGATTTATCCTAACTCAAGAATAAAGGCATTCGAAGCTGACCCCCGCATATCCGATGTGTTAATAAGTAATATAAAAAACAACAAGCTTACTGGTATCGATGTAATCAACAAAGCTGTTTGGATAAGCAACGATGGTGTTGAGTTAAGCGTTGAAGGCGCAGACGGTGCGTCGGTTTATATGAAAGATAATCTAAAAAAGGTGGAGTCTGTGAGACTAAAGGACTTGCTTGAATCCGAAAGCAGAGTGGATATGCTTAAGATGGATATCGAAGGCGGGGAAATAGATGTTATACCGGATTGCGGCAGCAGTCTGAAGGTTATTGATAATCTTTTTATCGAATATCATTCTTTTACAAACGCGAAGCAGAAATTATCGGAATTACTGAAAGTGCTGGAACAAAACAATTTCAGGTACTTTATTAAAAATGATTACGATAAGAGAATGCCGCTGGTAAACAAAATCAATATTGATAATCCGAATATGGATTTACAATTAAATATTTTTGCTTATCGAAAATAAATAATGATTATGATATCAACTTGGCGAAGTTATTATCATTAAAATGTTGTAATTTTGGAAAGCAGAGTTAAGAGCTAATTTGAAACGGAATCAATTAACAAAGTTTCTAAAGAGCGAAGAATGACACTCGGAATAATTGCAAATATTACCAAAGAAAACGTGCTTGAGGTTGTTGCCGAGTTCACGAA
>JAJRSV010000061.1 GCA_024278655.1 Bacteroidota bacterium
AGGAACAAATCCATCCGCAGTAAGCACCTTTGCCCCATTTATATACGATGAACGGAATAATTACAAATGTTTGAACCAGACTGAACACAAGCCAAAACGTTGTAATGTTCGAATTATAAAGATTGCCGAGGTTCAAGGGCCAGGCGAGTATAAAACCGTAAGCACGCCAGTAACTCTCTTTCGGGAAGACCTGCGACAAAACAAATCCATCCTGCCCGCCGAGCATTCCGGCTTTACCTAAGGCAGGCAAAACAAACTCGGGAAGAATGAACAACGGTATTGCCTGTATTAATATAAGCGACCAGGTTTGCAGCTTAATATACTTAGTCGGCTTCATCTTCATTCTTCGCAAACCGAAGATTAAAATAGTAAGCGAGTAAAATCCCGTGTACCAAAACGCCTGCGATTTACCCAAGACAGACACACCGAAATACCTGCCGCTGAAAAAAACAAAAGCAAAAAACAATGCAACAAGAATGAAGTACACGTACTTAAACGTTTTCCAGTTGAAAGAAAAAGTTTTATAATTTTCTTTAAGAAATTTTATTAGCAAATACGAACCGAGCAGCACTGCGACGGCAAAAGTAAAATAAGCTATAAGCGCATTAACATATTTTGTAACACTCCATACTCTTACCTGGTCGGAAAAAAGAATGGAGAGAATTGTAGCGGGCATTGTTATAAACTTACCCCAAAACTCCGCAGTAAAAAGAGATTGAAACATATCGGCAAACGATTCATGTTTACCCAAAAAATATTTATAAACCTCAGCACTGCTTTTACCGAAATAAATTATTCCCGCTATCATAAGAAGCAAAGCAAACTGAAGTTTTCTCTCTGTGGTAAACTCACCTTCAATCTTTATCCCGCTTCGTTTGAAAAACTCCGTCGGCAGTTCTCTTCCGATCATCGTGTAAACAAGCGAGTTATTTATTTCGATTTCTTTACCGTCTTTATCTGTAATTACAACAGTGTTTTCTTTTATCTCTTTAATGCTCGTTTCCATCATCAGCTTTACTTTGCCTTGCGCAACAAGCTGTTTAAGTTTTTCAACATTGCCTTCTTTGGGTCTGGCAAAGGATGATTTGCGGTAAGAAAGAGTAACCGAGTTTGCATATTCTGCAACTGCAATTGCCGTTTCGAGTGCGGAATCGCCGCCGCCGACTATAAGCACATCGTGTCCCTTTGCATCCGCAGGATCGAAGAGGCGGTCGTAAACTTTCGGAAGGTTTTCGCCCGGCACATTCAGCTTACGTGCATTGCCCGATTTACCCATTGCAAGCACAACCCTAAGTGCTTTAAAATTTCCTTCCGCAGAAATCAGTTCGAAGTAATATTTTTTCTTTTCTATTCTTTCTATTGTGATGCCTTCTTTAACAGGCAGGTTAGTGTTTTGTATTTGTTTGTTAAGGTCTTCGAGCAGCGACTCTTTAGTTCCGTCGGTTATTTTAAGTCCGGCTTTCTGTTCGTAGTCTTCCGGTTCGGCAAAAATCGGTTTGCCCTTCGGAAAGTTCACAATGGTGTTAAACTTTTTCGCCGATTCCAATATTAAAAACTTAAAGCCATGCTTTTCGGCTTCCAGAGCGGCTGCAATTCCCGCAGGACCGGCACCGACGATTATAAAATCGTAAACATCTTTGTGGCTGTTGTTTCGTATTTTGTTTCTGAATTCTTCATCTTCAGCAAAGTGACTTATAATAGTTCTGCCGCTTTCGGCTGCGAGTTTAAGAAGCGGAATGCCCGTTAAGTCGCCGATTATATAAACACCCTTAACCGAAGATTCTCCGTTTTTATCAATTTCCGGGTAACGCTCCACTTCGCCGGCAGGAACATCTTTCTGAATCCAGTTTAAATACTTTTTAACGATGCTCAATTATCCCCTCCCGTGGTTTGAATATTTTCCGGATAAGCGAATAAAAGTTTGATGTATAAACCATATAAGATTATTTTTAATAATGAACTGAATATGACTATTTAAATTTGAACAAAAACTTGTTTAAAGTCGAGTTAATACGCAATCGTTTTTGTAAAGCAGTTTACTTCTGTTCATCTTAATACATCTTATTTGAGAGGTTTGTTTTGAAATTGATAAAAGAGATAGCACAAATGCATATCGATGCCGAATTGAACAGAGCTGCCGAAGCTTTGAAAGAAGGAAACGACGGCATGGCGAGAGTGTGTGCAAGACGAGCAAGCGGAATAGCAATTACATACTGGCTGCAGAACAATCCCCGCGAAGGTTACGGCGAATCGGCAATGAACCAGTTAAGAAGTATTCAAAAGGATGAAACGGTTCCCGAAGAAATTAAAGAAGCTGCCGAAAGGTTAACCACTCACGTTAAAAACAAATCGGACTCCCCCTTTTCCGATAACCCTATCGAAGACGCAAAAGTTATCATCGAATATTTTATGAATCATTAATGTAACGGGAAAATCATCAATTTGTTTTTTACTTTGGCGGAGATGGTTTTGCCTTTCTGTTTTTATGTTCTTCCCTCCTGTTATCTTCACGCTTAATTATTTTATAGCCGGTCGGTTTATCTATTTCACTTATGTACCAAAATCTTTTATCTCTGAAATCGGGGGGCAGTTCACCAATAGACCAGCCGGGATACGTGGTTTCTACAAAGAAATATTTTTTGCCTGAAATCATTTTGTAATCGCCCCTGGTTGAAACATAAACGCCTAACATTGCATGCTTGTAATAGCTGCTCCACATCATTGCGCAATCGATTCCCATTCTTTCGAGTATTACGTACAAGAGCATCGCTTTTGTATCGCAGTCGCCGTACTTTTCCGCAAGCGTCTGAAGCGGTGCAAGCAAATCGAGCACGCCGCCGGGACGGTCGTACTTTATATTCTGAACAAACGAAACAAGAAACAAAAGCCGGTCGTTGTTATTCATACGTTCTCTTTCGAAAATAAAATTGAATCCTTCGACTATTACTTTTAACTGCGGATAAGATTCCTCGTAAACCAGGTTATATATTCTCCGCCACAAAACATTTGCCTGCACGTCGGGATCGTTATAATTCAACCGCGGGTTCAACCCCATCTCTTCAAACGTCATATTGCCGATTCTGTCAATTATACTCATCGCTTTCTTAACTTCGCTTCTTAAAAGCTTAAACGTAATATCGTATCTTCTTTTGCGCATACTGTTATCTACAAACTTCCATGAGTAAGAGGCATTAACAAACTGCTCTGTGGATAAGCTGTCCATATCAATTACATAATCAGCCGTTTCAACTGTACCGAAATTCAATCCGGGAAAATCTATTGAAGATATAAGCGAGACAATAAGCAGGAAAATGAATATAAGTGAAGTACAACCGCAGCCGGCTCGCTTAAAAATTCCTTTGTTCGATCTTCCGTACAAGTTTCTTCTGCCGCGCATTACAACAGCAATCCGATTTCCTTAAGCGAAACCGGCGGGAAAGGAATAAGTGCATCGAGCACCGTACGCACACCCGGTTCAAGCAGGAGTGCAAGAGCAACTATTATCACACCGAGATAAATACTTACAGCAACGTTGTTCTCTTTTATCTCTTTCAGCTCGTCAAGACTTTTGGTGAGCCGCATAAATATATTCATCGCCAAATAGATGGCTGAAAAGGCGATTATTCCGGCTAACACAATATGCCCCAGCATAAGCGCCGCTGTTTTAATATACGTAACGAACACCGCATCAGGATTGCGCAGCGTACTGCTGAATATTGTTATCGATGTTTCAATAGAATTCATCACAACAATTATTAATGAAAGCACAATTGTACCGTTTAGTATTGCAACTGCTGTGTTGTTGTTCTTCAGCTCTTCGATGTCGTTGATGCCGCTGGTAAGCTTCTGAAAAATTTTTGATGCGAAGTATATAAACAGGATGCCGATAATTACCGAAAGGATTATCTGCACAAGACCGGTTATAAGCAAGAGTAAATTCATTGATGCCTCACTTTTGTTTGGAGGGAACTATTCTGCTTTGCAAGATAAAATAATTTCATTTTATATGTAACAGTAAATAGATTAAATTTGAATCCTTATATGATTTACAAATTAAAAAAATACCTGCCGGATATAATCATCCCGGTAATAGCTGCTTTAATTTTGTTCGGCTGTGCTTCTTCGGAATTAACACTTTACGAAAAGGGAATTAACAGCTACGAAAACGGAAAATACAGAACGGCGGTTGAATACTTAACCCGTGCAATATGGAAGGACCCTGTTAACCCGGAGCTGTATTTTTTAAGAGCGAATGCTTTTGCCAAACTCGGTGAAAACGATAAGGCAATTAAAGATTACACAACTGCAATAAAATTAGGTCCTTCACCGGAGTATTATCAGAACAGGGGATTAACATTTTTATCCGTTGATAAATATGATGATGCGATTAACGACTTTAACTCGGCATTGACGTTGGATAGTCTTAATGCCGAACTCTACTTCAACAGGGGCTATACAAAAACTCTGATGAGTAACCTGTCTGATGCGATTAACGATTATTCCACGGCAATTAAGCTCGACTCAACAAACGCAAAGTTTTATGTGAACCGCGGCGACCTGTATTCGGAACTGGCAGAGCATGAAAATGCAATAAGCGATTTTACAAAGGCAATTGCTTTGAACCCTGAAGACGAGCTTGCATACTTTAACCGCGGAAAGGAATATTTTTTATACGGCGATTTTAAGAAAGCAGCCGATGATTTTTCGACCGTTATTAATATCAACCCGGAAAATACCGATGCATACTTTTTAAGAGCCGAAGCAAAAGTTAATCTCGGCAAGTTTTTAGGCGCCGCCGCCGATTACACAAAAATTATTAAATTGGAACCGAAGAACGGTTACGCTTTTTATAACCGGGGTATCTGCTACGCAAACTTAGATATGAAAGAAACCGCCTGCGAAGATTTTAACCGCGCCGGCGATTTGGGATTCTATCAGGCGTATGAAGTAATAAAAGAATACTGCAACAAAAAAGAAAAGAAAAAGAAGAAATGATTGAGATAATTGTAATTGCCCTCGGGCTTTTAATTGCATTCGTCGGAATTATCGGCTGCATTGTTCCCGCTGTTCCGGGTCCGCCGTTAAATTATGTTTCGCTAATACTTCTTGAATTGGTCGTCGGCACGAACTACACAACCGAATTCTTTCTGTTCTGGGCG
>JAJRSV010000062.1 GCA_024278655.1 Bacteroidota bacterium
GAATATCTTCCACTTCATTAATCTTTTCCACTTCATCTTTTATCTCTTCGATTGAAATACCGGGTGGAGCGCCTTCCATTAAAACATGAACAGCTTCTGACAAAATCTTAAAGCTCTCTCTTGTTATGTAAACTGCAATTAAAATTGTTAATGCAGGATCGACCCAGAAAGCGTTCCAGTACATAATTGCAAAGCCGCCTAATATTACCGCAACCGAAGAAACCGCATCGCTTAACAAATGCAGGTACGAAGAGCGGATGTTAATGCTGTGTTTGGCATCGCGCTTAAGCAGCAAAGTGCCGGCAATGTTTGCCGCAAGTCCAACCGATGCGACAATTATCATCATTCCGCTTTTAATAGGTTCGGGATTCTGGAAACGTGTGACCGCTTCGTAAATAAGATATACAGAAATGACTACAAGCACCGATGAGTTTATAACAGCAGCCAATATTTCCGCACGCCTGAAACCGAAAGTGTGCTTAAACGAGTTGTCGCGCTCTTTTAACTTTAAAGCGGAATAACTGATTATTATCGAAACACCGTCGCTGAAATTGTGCAGTGCATCAGAAATAAGAGCAAGACTTCCCGAAGCGATTCCGCCGGCTACTTCTGCTGCTGTAATTACAAAGTTGAGTATCATCGTAATGAACAACCTTGCGGCGGAAGATTGAGCGGAAATTTTATGTTCGTGCTTATGTTCCATTTAAGAATAAATTTTTAATAACTCTTTGCTAAAATAATTATTAGAGATATATTCTGTAACAATTTTAAATATTAATTTTGTGTAATATTAAAATAAGATTTTAAATGCTGTCCTGGAGCGAATACATACCAATATTTACCGCAATCCTTGTTATAGTTAACCCGATTGGTGCAGTGCCAATTTTTATCGGGCTCACACACGACCAAACATACAAGGAACAAAAATATACCGCGCGGCTTGCGGCGTTATCGGTAGCAATAATTTTAATTGTTGCCGCATTAACAGGCGAAGCAATGTTAGGGTTTTTCGGAATAAGCATCGGTGCGTTCCGTGTAGGCGGCGGAATACTGCTTCTTTTAATGGCGTTGACTATGATTCATGCAAAACAGAGTCCGGCAAAGCACTCGCCCGAAGAAGCTGAAGAAGCCGAGCAAAAAGAAAACGTTGCGGTAGTGCCGCTTGCAACTCCGTTAATGGCTGGACCGGCGGCTATAAGTACCGTGGTTATCTACAGTCACAAAGCCGAAGGACTTTTCAACTTATCGTTTATTATAATAAGCTGTCTTGTTACGGCGTTGATTGTTTGGATATCGTTACGGTTGGCAGGACCAATAGCAAACCTGCTCGGCAAAACCGGAATTAATATCGTTAACAGAATTATGGGTTTACTGCTTACCGCAATAGCAGTCCAGTTTATTGCCGAAGGAATTAAGATGATGTTTCCTTCCATTCAATAAAGAGAAACGTTTTAATTGTTGTACAACCCTATTCCAATATCCACTGTAACATTAATCCTATCGATTAATTACGGAACTACCTTCACATTGTCATTATCGGCACAATCATTTTAAGTGTAACAAATAAAAAACAAAAATATCCCAAAGGGATAACTTATAATAAACAGCCAATTCATTGGCGGGAAAAAAAACAAAAGAAAATAAATAAGTCCCGCAAGGGACGAATGAGTAAATTATTTTACGGAAAATTTATGAATTTATTGAACGAATAAAATTTTTGTTAAAAGTTTTGACATTTTAAAAAATATTTTTGATATTTAATTATAGTTTTTGGGTTTTATTTATACGGGGGTTTTTTGATGCCTCATTTCTTAAATAACAATATTTGCTCTTCTTTCTGCTCTCTCTCTCTCTCTCTCTCTCTGCGCCTGAAAATGAATTCAATTACTCATTATACTTATTAAAATATTATAACGAAAATATCCCGCTGTTGCTTAATTGCGAAGGCGTATTAATACGACGAAATGAGTTTTATACTGGGTTTACGTAAAATAATAATGACTTAAATTGTAAGCTTAGATAGATTACTTGCATCAAAAATAATTAAAAGGCTCACAATGAGAAATATAGCAATACTAATAATCTTAATATCTTCGAGTACAATGATTATTGCACAAAATTACGGTAGCTGGACCGAAATTGACTCTATGAATATAGCGAGAGTTGGGCACGCAATGGTTGTTTTGCCAAATGGGAATGTGCTTGTCAGTGGAGGTGAAGTGGATAGTATTCAATCGAGTTGTGAAATTTATGAAATTAATACTGGCAAATGGCGCTATACAAAACCAATGAATGTACCCAGAGTATCTCACAATATGGTTCTCTTGAACACAGGAAAAGTTCTTGCAATTGGGGGTTACAAAGAACAAAGCTGCGAATTGTTTGACTCAATAACAGAATCCTGGACTATGACTGATTCAATTCCAACATTTCGCTTTAATGGGCAAACCGTCACAAAACTTTCTGATGGGAGAATAATGGTTGCTGGGGGATATTATGTAGATACAACTTCGTGGGATTTTATCATTCTGAATAAAGTTGATATTTATAATCCTGTTACTGAAACTTGGATAGAAGCAACACCAATGAATTTAGGGAGAAAAGATCATAGAGCAACTTTGCTGAATAACGGCAGAGTTCTTATTACAGGTGGACAAACAGAAAATCTGCATACAGACCAATGCGAGGTATATGATCCCTTGAATAATACTTGGTCAGATACTACTCCTATGATTGAAAAAAGATGGTCACACGCATCTATATTATTAAATAACGGGAATGTTTTCGTAAGTGGTGGCAACCCCATAGCTCCTTGGCTAAAGAGCTGCGAGATCTTTGATATTAATACTGGATTATGGTATGCTGCTGCAGATATGTTGGCTTATAGAACAGATCATAGAATTTATTATTTATCAAAAATTGATAAATTATTGATCATAGGTGGAGATGCTCAACCAATTACATCGGAAGATACCTGGGAAATATACGATCCTAATACCTTGGCACCTTTATATATAGAATCATTTCCTGTCAATCAATTCTTGGTCGGAAACAATGTTCAACTATTGAGTGAAAAAATTATGGTTGCGGGAGGAGAAGAATATGACTTTAATCCAATGCCGTACTCTTGGCCATCGAAAAGATGCTGGATATATGATGCTGCAACCGAAGTTGCTCAAGATAATAAAGTAACTGAAGAATTTTTCTTATCCCAAAACTACCCGAATCCCTTCAACCCCGTAACAACAATAAGTTACAATTTGGTGAAACCGGCACAAGTTAAGCTGGTAGTTTACGATGTAATGGGAAGAGAAGTAACAACTTTGGTGGAAGAAAATCAATCTGCAGGTAAATTTAATAAAATATTTGATGCAAGTAATCTCTCCAGTGGTATCTATTATTACCGCATAACTATAAATAATGCAGAGAAAGGTAATAGAAAAACTTTTCAACAAACAAAAAAAATGGTTTTAATAAGATAACTTTAACAAGGGAGTTTAAGAGATGAAAAAAAGATTGAATATTAAAATTGTCCTGATACTTACTGTTATACTAAACGGTTTGTTGTTTGGCCAATTAACATTGATAACAGAACCTAACATGGTTAGTGAAGCAAATATTTATGAAGATGAGAACGGAACTAGGTATTCTGAATTAGTAACATTCAAGTTCAAGTATAAAATGGTAGAAATGAATAGAGGCGAAGTAAATGTAGATGAAAAGAAAATATTATATCCCGCCTTTAAACAATTATTGAGTAGCTTGAGAAATCAATTTGGAAATTTTTCAATTACTAAGTCGGTAATTGATGCTCAATGGGGAGATACATTGGCAATTAATAAACGAACAAATGAATTAGTCAGGGTTAATGATCTCTCCCAAATTTACAGAATAATTTTCGAACATCCTGTACTTACTGAACAGGTTGTAAATATTTTGCAAGCTGATCCGAATGTCGAGTATGCAGAAGGTCCAATAATAGCATATTTAACAATTTCTCCTAATGATCCATGGTATTTAGACGAAAATTACCGATGGTCGTTTGATGTTATAAATGCAGAAGGTGCCTGAGATATTACTACAGGTTCACCTTTAATAGGTATTGGTTTCAGCGATAGTTATGGCGGTGTTCCGCAACTACATCAGGAATTAGTTGGTCAGGTAGTATGGGATAACCTCAACGGCGATTATGGAGGACATGGGATTATAACAGCAGGCGTTGCCGCTGCTTTGACTAATAATGGAGTTGATATTGCAAGTTTAGGTTGGAATGTAAAGTTACTGTTAAATAAGTTCTGGGGATCAAATTCCAGCACTGTCAATGGAATTTATGACTTAGTGCGCTATGGTGCTGATGTAATAAATTTTAGCTGGGTTTCAAAGTACCCTTATTCACAGCTTGAAGATGTGATTGAATATGCATTACAACAAGGTAGAGTTTGTGTAGCATCGGCAGGGAACGATGAATGGACAATACCTGGCGTTCGTTATCCTGCAGCATATAACTACGGTAGTTTAGGTCAGGTTATAGCAGTAAGTGGAACTAGAATAATTGAGGGGAATGAGGATTGGATAGATAATTTTAACTATAGCCCGGGAACAGATCCTATCGGTGACCCAACTAATGCATTTATAGATTGTTCAGCTCCGGGTACAAATTATAGAGCGCTTAATCCAGATGGACCTACTGGCACAACACATATTTGGTCTGGCACTTCAATTTCTTCACCGTTTGTAGCTGCAATGGTTGGATTAATGTTATCTGTTAACAGCACACTTACTCCTGCACAAGTTTACGATATTATCAGACGCACTACCGATCCAATTGGTGTTCATCCTTATAATTCTATTGGATGGAATCAATATTTAGGTTATGGAAGGATAGATGCGGCTAATGCAGTGAATGTTGCAACTGGTGCACCTGCAAAACCTA
Source organism: Bacteroidota bacterium (assembly GCA_024278655.1). Taxonomy (GTDB): domain Bacteria; phylum Bacteroidota; class Ignavibacteria; order Ignavibacteriales; family Ignavibacteriaceae; genus BMS3ABIN03. The sequence goes on from JAJRSV010000062.1 coordinate 4,934, forward strand.
GGCATTTGCAAGTAACACCTAGTGCAAACAATCATCCGTATTTAACCTGGGATGCAAATGAAGAACCGGATCTCAACCATTATAATGTATGGAAGAAAGAGTTTATAAATGGTATATGGTATTGGAATAACATCGCATCGACGACAAATAATTATTATGAAGATGTTACAGAAACATATTGTCCAAATTATCCTTCACAATGTATTAACCAGGAAAATATTTATTATCGTGTAACAGCAGTGGATAATGATGGACAAGAATCAGTGCCGTCAGATTCTGCATTGGTACCTATACAAGGAAATCCACCTGCAAAGATTGGAGTAGATAAGGAAAAACTAGTAAAGCCAGTAGCATATTCATTAGAACAGAATTATCCAAATCCCTTTAACCCTTCCACAACAATAGGATTTTCAATTAAATAAAAATCATACGTTACATTAAAAGTATATGATTTATTGGGAAGGGAAGTAGCAGTATTAGTAAATGAAAACAAGCCTGCAGGAAATTATACGGTTGAGTTTAATGCATCTAAACTACCAAGCGGAGTGTATATTTACAAACTTACAGCAGGTAAGTTTACAGCAGTTAAAAAGCTAATGTTAATGAAATGAGGTAACAGATGTAAAAATTTAAAGGTGACATCTTTTAAAAAGATGTCACCTTTTTCTATTCAAAATCACCTTACAGTTTCGTGCAGTGTTCTGAAGAACGTAATAATATCTTCCCTGCTCAAAATTCCGGTTAACTCGCCGTTCTCGAATACGGGTAATTGGTTAACACCTTCTTTATCCATCTGCTTTAAAGCTTCGAGCAAAGGATAATTTGCTTCGACCTTTTTGATTTCGGAGAACGGTATCATTACCTGCTCAACTTTGGTTATTGACCATTGATGCCTTGGCACATCGCTTAAAGAATGAATGGTAAGCATACCACCGAGTGAACCGTCTTCCATCCGTACTATAAAAAATCTTCTGCCGCGGCTTAATATCTGGTTGTCCATCAATTCTTCAATCGTCATATCGTAAGGAACTATTGCATACGATTTACTCATTGCATCGTAAACAGTACGTCCTGCAAGCAGCTTGTGCAGCTCATGAATTTGAAGCTGCGACAGTGCGGCACTTTCGAGGAACCAGCCGATGAATGCAATCCACATTCCGTCTATTACATTTCCGCCCATTATCTGGAAAGCACCGAGGAGTATGAATGTAAATCCGAAGAACCTTCCGACCATTGCAGCTATTTTGGTGGCTTTTTCAAAATCATTGGTATAGCCCCAAATAATCGCCCTGAAAACTCTGCCGCCATCGAGCGGAAAACCGGGAATCAAATTAAATACCGCGAGAATAAAATTAATAAACGCCAGGTACGAAAACACAACATAAACAGGTTTAATGCTTTCGGTTGCCAGCGAGATAAGATAGAATATTAATGCAAGCAGAAAACTTGTAACCGGTCCGGCTACCGCAATCCAGAATTCCTGCGATGCTTTTTTCGGTTCCGCAGTAATTTCGGCAATGCCGCCGAAGATGAAAAGCGTGATTCGTTTAACTTTAATTTTATAACGCATAGCAAAGTACGAGTGTCCCAGCTCGTGTATTAAAACCGACATAAAAAATATTATCGATGCAATGCTGCCCGTAACCCAGTACTGCCAAACGGGCATCCCGGGATATTTTTCGGGAAAGGCGCTGTCGGCAAGCATCCATGTAAGAAGAATGAAAATTAAAAACCACGAGTGATCCACTCCTATCGGAATGTTCATAACTTTTCCAAGTACTATTTGGTTCCGTTTCATGTTCTCCCTTAAAATAGTTTAAGTGGATTGCTTAATTTTCTCAAAAAATTTCTGCACGCCGTAAGTAAAAGCACCTTTGCTGCTTATTCCCTTTATCCGGTCAATCAGTTTTTCGGCGGCTGTTTCTCCTTCTTTAATAATCTTATCTGTTTCAACAAAATCCGCCCACGAAAGATCGCGCACATTCGGTTTTATAATTAAGTCGGCATCTATTAATCTTTCCTGCGAAAGATAATAACTTGTAATCTCTTCCGCACGATAGATAATTTCTATTCCGTTGTTAAGCGGTCCGGAATTCTTTAACGATTTTATTACATCAACCGCAATAACCCTTTCGGCACCAAGCTCTTTAACTCTGTTTACCGGCACGCTTTCCGATGCACTTCCGTCAATTAAAAGATAATCATCTAACTTTACCGGAGGAAAGATGCCGGGAATAGCCGCACTTGCCTTTAATGCCTTGCGCAAACTGCCCTTTGTTATGTTCACTTCCTTGCCCGAAATTAAATCGGTAGCTATGGCTGAAAATTTAACCGGAAGATCCTCAATCTTACCATCGGGCAAAAATGAAAAAAGTTTATCCGTTTCATCATTGTTAAAAACGGACTGATTGTTGAATACTTTTAAAAACGAAAGCTTAACTTTTATATAATCGAGGTACTGCTCGAAACTTTCGTGGTAAGAACTGGATTCAATCCGGTTGTAAGTATCTATTCCGTACTTTTTAAATTCCGGATTCTCCACGGCGTCGTGTATAAACGCTTCGACTTTGTCGGCACTGTTAAAGTAAGCGTATAACCCGCCTATAATGGAACCCATGCTGCAGCCGGTAATTGCATAAATGGGAATCTGCTCTCTCTCAAACACTTTAAGCACGCCAACATGTGCCAGTCCGCGGGCGCCACCTCCGCCTAACGCTAATCCCAGTTTAATCATGTAAACTTTCCTTCTTCTTACTACACAATATTAACGAAAAGTTTTGTAACCGCCGAGCACACCTTTCTTAGAAAGAACAAGCTGCCAAAGCTGGTTTTTTCTTGCCCTGAATCCACCTGCGCTTGAGAGGAGAAAATATTTCCACATCCTGTAAAATCTTTGGTCGTAATTCGATTCTATTTTATGCCAATTCTTTTCGAAGTTATTGTACCAGGCAAGCAGGGTTTTATCGTAGTCCGGACCGAAGCTGTGCCAGTCTTCCAGAACAAAGTAACCTTCGATTGCTTCTCCCAATTGAGCGGCGGACGGAAGCATCCCGTTCGGGAAAATGTATTTATGAGTCCACGGGTCGGTTGATTTTCGTGTATCGATATCGCCAATGGTATGCAGAAGGAATAAACCTTCGTCGTCCTTCAGGCACCGGTTTGCCACTTCGAAGTATTTACGGTAGTTTTTGTAACCTACATGTTCAATCATTCCAACCGAAACGATACGGTCGAATTTTTCATTAACATCGCGGTAATCCTGGAAGCGGAATTCAACCGGCAGACCTTTGCATAATTCTTTGCCGAGTTTTATCTGCTCTTTCGATACCGTAATTCCCACAACTTCCACGTTGTATTTTTCGGCGGCGTATTTACCGAAGGCACCCCAGCCGCATCCGATATCGAGCACGCGCATTCCCGGTTCAAGGTAAAGCTTTTTACAAATCAGTTCAAGTTTGTTCTCCTGTGCCTCATCAAGCGTTTCGGCATCTTTCCAGTAGGCACAACTGTAGTTCATTCGTTTGTCCAACAAAACTTTGAAGAAGTCGTTGCCGAGGTCGTAATGCTTTTCGCCGACTATAGTTGCCCGCCGTTTCGACTGCAGGTTATAAACCTGTGCTATAAAAAGCTGCAGAAGGATTGAAAATTTTCTTTTAACTTTCTGATCCAAACGTGCACGGAGTATCCTGAAAAACAGCTCGTCAAGCTGTTCGCTGTCCCACCAGCCGTCCATATACGATTCGCCGATTCCGAGTTCCGCTTCGGTTAACACCCGTTTATAGAACCGGTCGTCATGAACCTGGATATCCCAGGGATTGCTGCCGTTAATTTCAACACCTGCGAGTTCAAGAATTTGTTCGGTGGTTTTCCTTAAGCTTTCCGTACTCATTTTATTTCCCCTCCGGTTATGATTTGTGTAAAGCCGTAATAAAGAAATAGTTTGGAAAACATATAAAAACCGCTCTCATCAATTGGAACTAATTTTAATTCCGATATTAACAAATAATCTCAATTAATCAAGAGGGGAGAAATTAAAATTACAATCAATCTTCTGCGCGGTGGTTGTTCGCGCAATCTATACAAATCATTTTGCCGTCTTTAATTCTTCCGTATTCTTCAATAACAACCTCGTCGCATTCCTCGCAAACAAAACTGTTAAAACTCCGGGGAGGTTGAGTATGATTGTAATCGTATACATCCGAAATTATCAGCAGACGCTCTTCAGGCGAATTCATTACAAGGTTAATAACCGGCTCTACGACTTCATCGGGTGCAAGACTGGCACGTATTCCTTTACGTCTGTAGTTCTTAAAGAAGTCTGTTTTTCTGAATGAAAGAATTATTTCGGGCTTTGGTGTTACACGAACGGCTTTGTTTTTTTCAAGGTCTGTTAAAACAACCGACCACTTACCTTTGTGAGTTATAATCAAATTTCCCTTGCCTGTTGTGCAGCCGGTAATTACCTGCAGCCCGTCAACGTATTCCATTGCCCAGTGATTCTCTCCCACATCAACGTGTAAAAGCAGTTCATCGTCTTTTGCTCTTTCAACATTCAGTTTGTTAAGTGCCGCGGCTCCTACCCGCAAACCCATGGCAAGTGCAGGACATTTATGTCCCTGAAACTTTTCGGCAAACTCCAACCAATCCTTTGCATCAATCATTTCCCCTCCGCTAATGGTAAATAGTTATTTAAGAATGATTTAAACAGTAACCGGCAGGCGTTTCCGCCCGCAGTGTAAACAGAATCGATTTTTCAGAAACCGTCACGAAGTGGTTCGTGACGGGCAGTATGTCAATTTCCTGTTTCTGTTTCCTGATTTCTATCCTTTAACCGGAATGAGTAAAAACAAAAAGATAAAAATTTTATTAACAGTACCAAATTTAGACAGTTGGAATGTAAATTTTGTGCAATTAGTTGAGCGGATGTAAATGTTTTTAGTGAGCAATGTAATGCCCGGCAGGTACAATTACTCTGCTGTAATCGATTATGTTTTATGAATATCTTTCGGTTATCCGGCTAAGGCAGCAAAAGGATTTATCATAAGATAAAATATTCTTTATTACCGGTTCCTTTACGAAGTTAAATCTTCGTACAAAACCGACTTTTCTTCCACGGTTAATTCATGCGCATGAGTGTAAGCCGGGTGATCGAATACCAATCTGATATTTGAGTCGTTATTGTTAAACTCATTAACATCATCTTCGGAAAGATTGAATTTTATATATTGAACCGAACTCAGTTGTTCGGGCGAACCCTGCCGCGGGTCGAATTGTGCAGGTATCTTTTTACCGTTAATTTCTATGAATGTATGCTCCGGCAGGTCGATTATTTTACGCAGCATCTCTGTTCTTTTCGGCTTGTCGTCTATTTCAATTAACATCGAAGCGGAGAGTTGATTTTCGTCCGGAATCAATTCGTTGTAAGCATTTATTTCCTGCATTATGTCGTCATCGTTTACAATTCTTTCCGCTCTCATCATTTCTTCAACCTGGTACCACATTGTGTCGTAGTTCTCGAACAGGTATGTAATAAACGGACCAACGTGTATCCTTCGCTTATCTTTTATCGCCATAATTTTTTTTCTGAATTCTGGTCGTATTTTTTCATATTCTGCAATGTTAAGTATATCGCTCAATTGAATCTTTTTCATTTTCGTCACTCCGTTTCTTTATCTTTATTTACTTTGTTTTTGAATCCGCTTTCGCGGTAAGCTTTTGCAAGAACCTGTACCGGATGCAGAACGGTTTCTCCGGTTCCCTGTTTTAATTGAATAGCAGCCAACGGGCAGTCGGATGCAACAATATCGTGCTCGCTCTGAACAATTCTATCGAAAGCTTTCGAACCGATTTTAAGCGATGCATCGAAGTGCTCTTTTTTCATCGACCATGTTCCGTCGTGCCCGCTGCACTCTTCCACAAGCACGAAAGACGTACCCGGAATTAAGCGCATCATATCCCGCGAACGGTAACCGATGTTTTGTGCACGCAAATGACACGCAACATGATATGTTACTTTTCCGGGCGAAGACTGAAACTCACGGTTAAATTTATCTTCACTTTTCAGTAAGAATAAATATTCGTTCAAATCGAAAACAGACGATTTGAATTTTGCCAGCAGTTCGTTGTCAAAATCTTTTTCGAGTAAAAGGGGATATTCATCCTTCATAGTTAAGCTGCAGGTTGGATTAAGGATTACCACCTTGTAATCATCTTTAATAAATGGAATTAAAGTTTTGAAATTCTGCAGTGCTTCTGTTTTCGCGAAATTAATATCGCCTTTTTCAAGTGCAGGCATTCCGCAGCAGTTCATCGGCGGCACTTCTATGTGAATTTTATTTTTATACAGAACGAATGCGGCATCTTTTGCAATGTCGGTGTTGTTATAATTTCCAAAGCAGGTGTGGAACAGAACCACTTTGTCCACCGCTTCTTCGACCGGCACAAAAAATTTATATGCATTTTTTTTGAACCATGTTTGAAAAGTCTGGGAACAAAATTGCGGCAGTTCTTTTTTATGATGAATGCCCATGGTTTTTTCCATCAACAAGCGGTTAAGCGGGTTTTTGTTTGCCCAGTTCGAAAGCGGTGCTGTGAACGATCCGATTTTACCCGACAGGTCGGGATTGCTTAATAACTTATCACTGAAGGATAATCCTTTTTCTTTCGTCTTTTGTGCACGGTAGCGAAGAATCAACCTCGGAAAATCGAGATTAAACTCATGTCCATCGGTTTTTGTATAAGGGCATTTGAAGTAACAGATTTTACATTGAAAACAGGAATCATCAACATCCTGAATCTGCTCGTCGGTTAATTCTGTAACCGAAATGTTTCCTTTGTCGAGGTAGTTAAAAAGTTTCGGAAACGAGTCGCAGTACTTAAAGCAAAGCCGGCAGCTATTGCATATTTCAAACGTCCGGTTAATCTCCTCGCGTAATGCGGTTTTATCCCAATAGATTTCTTCGTTAAAATTGTAGGATAAACTATCAGTAGGTGTAAATTTTATGTTGCTCATAATGAATGCTTTGAATGAAATGTAAAATTAAAAAAGGGGCTGATAAAATTTACCAGCCCTCATAAGATTACGATATCTCTTTCAGACCTTCTTCGAATCTGCCTGCATGAGATTTCTCTGCTTTTGCAAGAGTCTCGAACCAGTCTGCTATTTCATCGAACCCTTCTTCCCTGGCAGTTTTAGCCATGCCCGGGTACATATCGGTATATTCGTGGGTTTCGCCTGCAACAGCAGATTTAAGATTACTTACGGTGTCTCCGAAAGGTAAATCGGTGGCGGGGTCGCCAACATTCTTCAGATAATCGAGATGTCCATGAGCATGACCTGTTTCACCTTCAGCCGTGTCTCTGAACAAGCCGGCTATGTCGGGATAACCCTCAATGTCTGCCTGCTTTGCAAAGTAAGTATATCTGCGGTTTGCCATAGATTCTCCGGCAAATGCATCTTTAAGGTTCTGATAAGTCTTGCTTGATTTTAAATCAGCCATTTGTTCACCTCCAGTGTTTATTTATAAAATATACGATTAAAAATAAGCAAACTTTAATAAAAAAAATCTTAAACGTTAATCGATTTACTCTATAAACCAATAAATATTTTCTATAGTTTTTTCCTTCGGGTAAATAATATTACCGTTTCCAGGTAATAACAAAATTGTTCATTATTACATATTTTAACGGAACAGATAAAATCACATGTTTTAAAAATAACTTAATCGTGACTTTTAGAAAATGACAAAACGATTAATTTTAAAATCCGGAATAGCTAAGCCGGAGGAACAACATTAATGAACTCTCTTTGGGAGGTATTAACACAGGCACTTTTGATAACCGGTTTTGTTTTTATTATGATGCTTCTGGTTGAGTATGTTAATGTACAAACCCACGGAAACTGGCAGGAGAAACTTAAAGAAAGTAAAACCGGACAATATCTGCTTGCTGTAATTTTAGGTGTTATTCCGGGTTGCCTCGGTGCTTTTACTGTGGTTTCGCTTTATGCTCACCGGGTTGTAAGTTTTGGTGCATTGGTTGCCGCTATGATTGCCACAAGCGGCGACGAAGCTTTTGTTATGTTATCGTTGTTCCCGCTGCAAACTGTTTGGCTTATGCTTATTGTTGCGGCAGTTGGAATTGCTGCGGGTTACTTTACAGATTATTTTTTCAAAAAACAGATTAAACTTCTCGATAAAATCGACCACAACCTTCCGATTCATGCTGAAGAAACATGCGACTGTTATGCTAAAGGTTACGTGTTCAGGCAGTTGAAAAACATTTCTTTCGAAAGAGCTTTACTAATAGGACTTTTGGGATTTTTCCTCGCCTTGCTGTTAACCGGTACTATCGCCGCAGATGAACTGGAATGGATTAAAGTAACTTTGTTTGCCGGTAGTCTGTTCGGGTTGTTTGTTGTTGTTACGGTTCCCGATCATTTCCTTCAAAGCCATTTGTGGGAACACGTGCTGAAGAAACATTTGCTACGAATTTTCTTGTGGACGTTCGGTGCGCTTTTGGCAATTCAATTATTAATGAATTACGTCGATTTGGATTCCTGGATACACGCAAACACATACACGGTGTTGCTTATTGCCGTATTGGTCGGTATCATTCCCGAATCGGGTCCGCATCTTATTTTTGTTACTTTATTTGCACAGGGTTCAATTCCGTTCAGTATTTTGCTGGCGAGTTCAATTGTGCAGGACGGGCATGGCACACTGCCACTGCTTGCGGTTTCTAAAAAAGGATTTGTTATTTTAAAGCTAATAAATTTTGCAGCAGGTTTGATAATTGGTTTAATCGGTTTGTTGTTAGGATTTTAATTATTGTTGCGGGTTGTACCTTAAGAGAAGAGAATCAGCGGCTTCTGCAAGTTTTTTATCGTAAGTAAAGAGTTTGCTTCCTGTTAACATTGAAGAACCTAACAAGTGTATATCAACAAATCCAAGACCTTTACCCATTAAATTATTTTTTTCGACAAAAACCAGATATTCTTCTAATGTCAGTAAAGATATCCTTGGTAAGTTTTGAAGAAGCGCTAATATTTCGGTTCTGTTTTTAATGTTGCCGCAGGATAATTCACCAATTATGAAAGAGTGAGTCGTAACCTTCCCTTTTTCTAACAGCTTAATAAGTTTTGTGTCTTTTTTATTTAAATGATTTATCCAAACAGAAATATCGACGGGAACCATTATGCCGGTCTTCTTCTTTTTATTTTTTTCAAATCTCTTTCTGTTCCGCCGAGCTTAGCTAATCTTTTACTGCTTTCTAAAGCGATTAAAGCTTCCAGACCCTTGTTTATAAGTTTGGTTTTTTCTTTTATTCCCGTTAATCTTACTGCTTTTTCTAGAATATCATCTTTTATATTTAAAGTTGTTCTCATTTTTGCCTCATCAATTAGTATGCATGAGTATGCACAATTTAATGCCTAAAATCAAGATGATAAAAAATTTCTCATAAGAATATCGAAAAATTTTCCAAATAAAATCGATTTCTCACGGCAAGATAGATGTTGGAACGATACTGTAGCCAAAAAACTTTTTCAGTAATTCTATTTAAAAGCACGAATAACCAGCATAAAGACAATAAAACCAACAGAGTTAAATATTAAATAGAAAAGCCAGTTTAGTTTCCTAATACGGAATAAAAAGATAAAAGATAAAGGAACCAATAATATAGCATAAATCCCTGTGAACTTCGAAAATAATATTCCTAAAACAATTCCTATGAGGATAAATAATTCTTTGAAATATAATTTCTTGCGGTCTATTTTATAGCTCACAATTATTTCTCTCCCGCTAAATTATGGCATTATCAAAAGCAGCAAACTAAAGTTTATTGATTAATATTTCAATTAAATTGATGTTATTAAAAATTAAAATTACTTGCAAGTTCTATTATGCAGGATGGTCACGGTATATTGCCGCTGCTTGCTGTTTCAAAAAGAGGATTTGTGATTTTAAAACTGATAAATCTTTTAATAGGATTTACGTTGGGTGCTGCGGCACTGTTCGCTGGGTTTTAATTTGTGCAGTAGGGTAAATCCCAAAAAAAATTTTAAGATAATTCATTGATGGATTAAGCAAGTACTTTCGGGTACTTATTTTCTAAATGAATGAAGGAAACATTTTCCCGGAATGAAAAGCACCGAAATACAAACCAGCGAAAAGCGAAACTACTATTCTTTTATATGGCATGCCATCTGGCTGGCGCTTGCTAAAACTTTTGCCGATATAAATACTGTCTTACCTGCACTCATTCTTACGGTTGGTGGTACTCAGTTTCAGGTTGGGGTGCTTACTGCAATTATGGTCGGAATTCCTTTCGCTGCTCAGTTACTGTTTGCGGGATATCTTAAACAGAAAAAGCTTAAGAAAGGTTATCTGCTCTTCGGAATTTATTTAAGGGTTGCCGCTTTAGCCGGTGTTGCGTTTACTCTTTTTGCACAGGATAAATTCTCCGGCTCCGTTGTTATGTTATTGGTGTTCGGATGGATGATTATTTTTTCGCTTTCCGGTGCGTTTGCCGGAATTTCATACCAGGATATTTTAGGTAAAAGCTTTGCCGGCGATGTTCGTAAAAAATTCCTTATATCCCGCCAGTTTTTAAGCAGCATTGCTATCTTCTTTTCGGCACTGATTGCAAGGGAAGTGCTTAAGCAGTTCAACTATCCCGAAAACTATATGATATTTTTTATCATCGCTGCCGGTTTTTTGTTCGTTGCATCATTCGGGTTTTGGGCAATAAGAGAAAAACCCACACAGGTTGATGATGAAAAGAAAAGCTTACTGGAAATTATCAAATCGATTCCGGCTGTACTAAAAGCCGATTCGAACATAAGGAATTTTATTATCCTTTCGAACCTTATCGGATTTACGATTGTACTCATACCGTTTTTCGTTGTTCTGTTAAGAGATAAAGCTCACATAAACAAATCACTTATTGGCGATTTCCTTCTGCTTCAGATAGTGGGTATGATTGTTTCTAATTATGTATGGAACAAGATTGTAAAGAGGGCAGCATTTAAAGGAGTGATGAAGTTATCGATTGTATTGTTATCGCTGCTTCCGGTTTTGGCATTAATCTTTGCTTACAATTTATCCGCCGAATTTTTCGTGCTGGTTTTTCTTGTTACGGGCACGGCAATTAGCGGCTATAAAATTGCTATCGAAGGAATTCTTTTGGAAATAACAACCGATGCAAACCGTGCACTTTATTCGGGAATATACGGAGCTTTCAATATTACAATCTCCGTCTTCCCTTTGCTTATCGGAATACTTGTATCGAACTTAGGATACATCCCTATATTTATAACGGTGAGTTTACTCGCATTAACATCGCTTATATTTACAAATAAGTTGGAGTGCGGAAATCGTTAATTGTAATTTTAGTAACATTTCACTTTGCAACTCCGTGTAGCGAAAGCGAATGCATAAAAATTATTTCGGCAGCTAATTCTTTATAAGCTATCGACGCTTTGGCTTTCGGGTCGTAAAGCATAACCGGTTTGTGGTAAAACGATGCTTCGGCAACAACGCTGTTTTTGGGAATGCTGGTGCGGAACATAAAGTTCGGATATTGTTTAAACAGTTCTTTTTTAGTTTTGAATGAAACCTTCGTGTTGTATTCATGCATCGTAAGCAAAATTCCTTCAACAGTTAACCTGTAATTCGATGTTCTCCTGATTGTTTCGATGTGCAGCATCATCTTTTTAATTGCGGTTAATGCAAACCGTCCGGCTTTAATAGGTATGATTACCGAATCGGCTGCTATGAGTGCATTGGTAGTTGTCCCGATCAGGTAAGGCGGGCAGTCGATAATAACAAAATCGTAGGCGAACATTTCCGGTCTTAAATTATTGCTGAAAAGCATTTCGTTTTTCGTAAGGCGCGAGAGCCGTAATTCATCCTGATAGGTTAAATTGTTCAGCGGTATAATATCAACCAGTTCATTCTCGGTTTGATGAATTACTCCCTGAATAGATTTGTGGAAATTAAGAACGCTGAATATATCCCCTTTAATATTATCTTTATTAAAGCCGAGGTTGGAACTGCAGGATCCGGCGGGATCGACATCGATTAATAAAGTTCTCTTTTTATGCAGAGCAAATGCAAATGCCAGGTTTACGGCAGTTGTTGTTTTTCCTACTCCTCCTTTCGGATTAGCAATAGCTATTATTTTGCTCATTGTTTCCAGCTGGAAATAGTTATAAAGAATATTTTTAAAACTCTATTGAAATCAATTAAGATTTAGAGTTCTGTAAAACGGGTCGTATTCTAACAGCGAAAAATAACAATTTAATTACTTTAGTTAACAAGGTTAATAACTTATTAAATAATAAACAAAGTAAGATAAGTAAAACAATTACGTTTAATCATCTTACTTTACATATTCAAATATATGAATTTCCCTCGAATAGATTTTGAGAGCTTGTGTTTTACCGGAAGGTTACGCGATGTTCTCCTTTTTTGCTCTCCTAAATTGCCCTACTCAATTGCCTCGTGCAGAGGTGAAACAGGGCAATTTTTGTACCCCATCAAATACAATCAAAAGAGCGGGATTTTCAAATCGGTTTTTCCGGGTTTTGTATTATTTTAAGAATGCTGCGACACCCGGTGCATTTATTTGAGAAATGTTTTTAACGGGATTTTCGTTTTCCTGTTTTCAGTAAAGATAAAAAAACTGCCTGTTGAATTATATTCAACAGGCAGATATTGATTAACATTACAAATATGTCTTAACGCAGAAGAATCATCTTCATCGTCTTCTGATACTTTCCGGCAATGATGCGGTAGAAGTAAATGCCGCTCGGCAAGTTGGCTGCATCAAACAGTACTGTGTGAACTCCCGCTTCTTCCTGTTCATCAATAAGCGTTGCTATTTTTTCTCCCGTTATGTTAAACACATCCAGCTTTACCTTTTCCGTTTCCGGCAGATTGAATTTTATTGTTGTCGAAGGATTAAACGGGTTCGGATAGTTTTGATATAATACGAATTCTTTAACAACTGGGTTTAAGTCATCGTTTATACCCGTGACAATATATGTGGCTTTTTCAATTGCATCGTTTAACAATGAAACTGTATAAGAGTGATTGTGCACGCCGCCGCTTTCATCTCCTTCGGCAAAAGCAAGATTGAATTTAGCTTCCTCAAGCATCTGAAGTTTTGTTGAGTCACTGCTTCCTGCAAGAAAGCTGTCGGCAGCAGCAACTTTAACATTTGCAATCGAATCCAGTTCTGCAAATTCATCCTGCCAACCTTGAATAATAAGGTGCGCTGTGTTTGCATTGATTGATGCATGACAGCTTGTGCAGGATGAGGTTTCGGAACCGTCCTCTTCCTGTATGAATGTCGACCAGAGGTGTCCGCCAAACATTAATGCGTTAGTATCATCAACGTCACCGATGTGCATATGGCAATCGACGCATTGAACACCGGGCATTGTTTGTAAATCGGGAACTCCCATTCCGCCGGTTCCTTCTTCAATATTGTAACTCAAGTGGTCTGTATCCGGAAAGCGGAGATTCCCATGGCACTTACCGCATAATTCCTGTGAAGTAGCTAACTCTTCATATTCTTTTGTTTCAGAATTAAAGTAGGAAACCGCATCGGGGTTATGCTGATTGTGACACGATGTGCACGAAACTTCCGGCCATAAATCGGTATTCTGCGGAGCAGTGTTTTCGGTAAACACTCCGTTTTCAGTTGTGAAAAGAAGGTTCAGTGCGTCTGCTTCCGAAATGCCTCCGTTCAACAAAACGGAAGTTGAAGCGTGACATGCGATGCAATCTTCTTCACCGATAACTTCTTCGGGAGTGCTGCCTGCCCATTCCTCGGCAAGCTCACCTGCAACATCTTCCTGTCCGCCATGTCCGTGTCTGCTTAACTGCCAGGCATCAAGTCTCCTGTGATCGGTATCGGGATAGCGTAAAGTTCCGTGGCACTGTCCGCATAACATCGAAGCATTTGCAACCGTTACATACTGAGCAGTCGGCGAGTTGAATATCGCCAGAGTCGGCATCGATGAAGGATGATCATCCGGAACATCATGACAAGCAACACAAGCGTTGTGCGGCCATTCATCCGTGTGTAATGCCCGGGTTGAATCGGTATAAAGACCGTTGGTTGTGGAAAAGAAATATGTCATTGCTTCAACTTCAGTCATTC
>JAJRSV010000063.1 GCA_024278655.1 Bacteroidota bacterium
GAACCAAGCACCACGAACCCCGAACCAAGAACTAAGCACCACGAACCCCGAACCAAGAACGACGATCAATGACAAGGAATGACTATAAATGACAACTAATGACCCTACTACGCCAGAGAGTTTACCTTACGTAACCTTGGTGGAGTAAGGCTACGTAGGGCAGGCTAATGACCCTACTACGCCAGAGGCTTCGTAGGGCAGGCTAATGACCAGTGACTGAGGGCATAAATGATTATATGGGTATATAGGTATAAGGGTATAAAGGAATGTTAGAGGAAAATCTTCTGACTTCTGACTTCTGACTCCTTACTTCTAAATTCTGTGTCCTGTGTGCTTTTCCGGCTGGCAGGTACTCTTTTATCTTGTTTTTCTCTTTAGTCTTTTTACTTCCTGCCTATATGCTATCCAAACTATCCACCGGCAGGCAAGTAATCTTTTATCTTGATTCCCTCCCTCCCCCGCCCCTTTAACCGGAACGGAGGAGATGAAGGGATTTGGATTTAACCGATGAATGTGCTTGAATAATGAACAACATTCGAATTAGCATCGAGAGTGAGAAGTGTGAAGAATCCTTTATGTGCCTGGTACTTATCGAACAACTGGGTTTCCTGATTGTTGAATGATACCTGGAACGATAAAGGATTGGTTAACGATAAAGATTGTGCAGTTGAAACCGCGGTTAAAAAGCCGTTCTGTTTTACAGTGTTATCAACGGGATTGTTCATATAGATAACAGAAGCTAACAGAATGGACTGCTCAACCGCAGCGTCAATACCGGCAGAATTACCGATTGCATCTACATCCACCTGTACACCTGATGAATCTATACTGACTGCTGTTACGGTTACTCCAAAACCGATATCAGGCACAAGCACAGCGTAATCGGAAATGTTATCCTGTTCGATATTAACATAATTGGTCTTTATCATATAATTATAAGGAGTTAAGCCGGAAGGGGTTTTTGATTTCCAAACCGACTTTAACTCAGGTATTGAATTCATCGATTTCGCCAGACCGATTGAGAGTGCAAACTTTGCACGTCTTGAAACCGATGCGGGATCGTTACCGGGAATGAAAGACGAAGGTTTTGTACCGACGATATTCTTCCCGTTTCTTTGTCTGAATAATACGTCTCCTACGGCACCGCTAACTTTGCCGAGGATGGTTTTCTTTAACTCAGCCATTGTACTGTTTCCTTATTTTTAAATATTGATGAAATAGTGAATTAAAAAGTTAGAAGATTGAATGACTGGTTGATTGAATGATTGCAAAATTACAAGATTACAAAATTGCAAGATTAAACGTTTCACATTAAACACAATAAATGACCCTCCTTCACCAAGGTTTCGGAGGGCAGGCCCGCCTTCACTTCGTTCCGGTGGGCAGGCTATAAATGACCCCTACTACGCTAAAGCTTCGTAGGGTATGCTAATGACCATTGACCAATGACCCCTACTACGCTAAAGCTTCGTAGGGTATGCTAATGACTAATGACCATTGACCCCTACTACGCCAGAGGCTTCGTAGGGTTTCCGCTTCGCTTCGCCCAGCTATGGCGAGCTAATGACTTTTAACATTCAATCATACACACATACAGTCATACATTCGTGCAGTTGCGGAGGACCGCGGCGGGAGTAGAAATTACAAAACAGTGCTATCAGTTTAACCGGTGAGTGCGGATTGCATTCCGGTTTCTTATTTTCGTCAAACATCAGAAAGAGAATTAAACGAAAGATGAACGCAAGATAAACGAAAGATATTTTATGATTTAAGCCAACCAAATAAATTTTCCTTTTTTTACATTAATTACTCATTATCCTGATAGTTTTGCCAAAAAAAATTTACCGGCGAAATGGCAAAATGGATGTTTATGTAGTAATTAATAGTGGAAGCTCTAGTAATCTGTTTCAGTTAACACCGGGATTCAGTTTGTGTTGCACAAGTTAGAATTGTCATTCTGAATGTAGCGAAGCGGAATGAAGAATCTCGCCTTTAACAGAATTGAGACACTTCATCCCGACGAGTCGGGATTCAGTGTGACAAATATTAGTTCTGCAACAGACTCTTCATCCCGGTGTTAATGGATGGAAAAATGATATATCCAGCCGTTTTAACGGTTTTTAGGGCAAAACAGATTGCCTGGGTAAGTGTAAAAAAAGAGAGAATTTAAATGCAAAATCTTTACAATAACAAAGAGGGAAATCGCGCATATAAATTGGAAGACGGGGAATTAAATAAAGACTTAGAAGCCGAAGCTCATAAAGTATATGAAGAAGGCGAAAATGTTGCATCTAAACAGGAAGTTATTGATGCATTAAAAAAATATCTTTCCGGCAAAAAGATTACAATAAAAACGGAATCAGGCGAAGAAGAAGTTAGTGTATTTGATAGGTTAGCATTTAAGGCAAATGATTTTATATATAGATATACGAAGAGTAATGTAATCGACGGACTCGACGGAAAAGATATTGTTCAAATTGTAGTAGAAAAAATAGTAACTCTAAAAAGAAAATGGTATAAGGATAAAGTAGCTACAATCGGGGATTTAATATTCTTATGCATATTAAGCGAAGTAAGAAACAGGGCAAAAAAATTTAATACACGAAAGGATGATCCTTTATATAAAGAACCGGAAGCAGGAGTTGAAGAAAAAAAGAAAAGAAAAGAAAAACCGAAAATAATACCTCTATACGGCACTGATAAAGACGGTAATCGTAAAGAAAACTGCATACCCGATGAAGAAAAGTCAAAACGCTTGTCAAAAGACGATTTTTACTATGAAGCAGAAAAAGGTATTGAAGAGTTAATTGAAGAAGTTGAGGAAAAGTTAGAAAAGAAAGCTGATAAAGATAAAGGATTATCATTCTACGTTTTCCAGGAAAGATTAGAAGGGAACCATTCACACATAGAAACAGCAAAAAAATATGGGGTAGAAGTAAGAGAAATTGCAAATGCTTATAAAGTAGTAAAAAGAGAAGTAATAAACATAACCGATAACAAAAATAAAGGAGGTCATGAACAAAAAAATTAACAATTTTATTAACCTCTATAATGAAAGTGTAGAGGAGAACCTGGGCGAAGTTAAAAAGGAGCTTCAGGAGGCAGGTATTGATACGGATGCTTTAAAAAAAAACATCTTACAAATGATTAAATGTGAGGAGGCAGAACTCAAAAAGGAGCAGGGCAGAAATTTTAGAAAGGAATTTTTAAAAGAAATGGAGAGAGAAGAAGACGGACTTAATAAAAAATACCCTGCCGGTAATTCAGAGTTCAGATTAGCAGCACGTAATGCCGATGAGAACGAGAGAGTGGAAAATACAGTTGATGATGAGGTGAAATTAAGACTTATCGAAAAGATTAAAAAGGAAAAATTTGATAATGGGGCGGGCAGCGGAAAAGGCAGTTGAGCTGCTAGATAAATATTGTATAGACAATCCTGCACAGCTTGAATTGGAAGTGATTGCAAATGCAGAATACCTTATTGTGGAAGAAGCACCTTTAAAAAACGAGCTGGGCAGGATTGTTTACAATGAAGATTACGGACTAATAAAAATAAGCAGCAGAATAAAAGAACCCGGAATGAAAAGATTTACCCTCGCCCACGAAATCGGGCATTACTGCATAAGTAAAGGAAGGAAACTAAATAAGCACGGCTGTTCTTTAGAAAATTTAACCACGTTTAAAAACAATTTAAAGTCAGAACAGGAAGCTAATATCTTCGCCGCCGAATTGTTAATGCACAAACCCTGGTTCTCAGATTTTATAAGAGATAAAGAAATAAATATGGAGCTGATAAAAAATATAGCTTCCTATTTTAATGTTTCAGTAACTGCAGCAGCTATAAGGTATGCCGAAATCGGACAATATCCCATTGCTGTTATAATGAGTAAAGACGGCAAAGTGACCTGGTGTTATATGAATGAATACTTTCCTCTCAAATTTATTCCCAAAGGTTATTTCCTACGGAAAGATTCAATAGCATACGATTATTTTGAGGGTAAAGAAGTACAAGAAACCCCGGATCTTGTTCCTGGTATTGCTTGGTTTCGAGAAGATTATAAATGCACTAAAGAAATGATATTTTGGGAAAACGATATTGTTATGCCCAACTATAACAGTGTGCTTACTATTCTGTGGGAATTTGACGGTTGAAAAAAACTTTGCACCTCGAACTAATTTATTGAATGATTGAATGACTGTATGTATGAATGATTATAAAAACATCTGACTTCTGTATTCTGAGTCCTGTGTGCTGAGTGCTGAGTACTGTGTGCTGAATGCTGAAGAAACATTTCACCCCTACGGGGTTTTCGATGTTCTTTTTTTTCTTTTTACTACAAACATACCACCCCTAACGGGGTTGGCTTACAATTGGATGAGTTGGTAATTGAGTGATTGAAAAACTTGCCTGCCGGTTGTTAGTTTGGTAAGCATATAGGAAGGTTACAAGATTGGTATTTGAACATTGGAATTTATTTAGATCAATTAGGTTAATTAGAGCAATTAGAAAATTCTTTTCTGCTGACTTCTTACTACTGTATTCTGGGTCCTGAGTCCTGTGTGCGGAGTGCTGTTTATATTTCTTTAATCTTTTTACTTTAGTCTTTAATCTTAAAATACTAATGTTAGATGCACAATAAAAAATAGTTAAACTACGAACTAAGCACAAAGAACAAATAACGATAAAAAACTACTTCCCTGTTAAGTTTGTTGAAATAAATACCCCCGTACAGAAATACACAAGAGTTTATGATTATTTTAAAGGTAAAGAAATTAAGGAAGGCGAAGATTTAGTATTATGCGAAACTTGGTTTAAAACAGATTTTAACTGCAGAAAAGATCTCTATTTCTATGAGGATAATTTACCAATGCCGAATTATCAATCTGTTCTAACCATATTATGGCAGTATGAATATTAAGAAAAAGAATGCCTGACTGCCGCTGTATTTCAAGACTAAAGACTAAAGTAAAAAGATAAAAGTAAGGCTTAATTTATTATTGTCGATTGATGATTGATGGAATTGTTAAATTGCTAAGAAACTTTGAACGTCGAACATTGAACTTTGCACGAACAAAGAACAACGAACCAAGCACCACGAACTAATGGAATGAATGACCCTCCTACACCCGATGAACCGGGTTCCGGTGGGCAGGCTGTATGGATATATAGGTATATAGGAATAAGGGAATAGTGGAAATATTCTTACTCCTTACTTCTGAATTCTGGGTACTGAGTCCAAAGTGCTGTTAAGAAACTTCGAACGTTGAACCACGAACAAATGGAATGAATAGTATCCTCAATCAAATCTTTGTTTTTTTTGTCAAAATATTTAAGCTGCTTCTAAGCTATTCTCCAGTAATTCAGATAAAGCAGGAACAACAGTTAAATTTTTTAA
>JAJRSV010000008.1 GCA_024278655.1 Bacteroidota bacterium
ATCAAAAATAAATTAATAGCCACAATTGCCAGAAGCGCCGGAGCTCCGCAAGATTCCGGTGCCGGAATTTATATCCACAAGAAAATTGGAGATAAAGTTAAAAAAGGTGACAAATTATTCACTGTTTACACAGAAAACAAGGTAAGAATCGGGTATGTTAAAAAACTTGAATATCAGAAAGTTTACACAATTAACGGGAAATAATATGAAATACGAGGAAATCATCAAAAAAATTAAAAATCTCGAAATTCAGGGAGCCGAAAGAGTGGCTGTTGCAGCCGTTGATGCGTTTGCTGAAAAAATAAAAGAAACAAAAGATCCAAAAGAGCTTAAAAAATACTATGATGAACTGAAAAAAACTCGCCCTACAGAACCCGGTCTTAGAAATGCGCTTAGATATTGTCTTGAAAACTTCGAATCAAACCCCGATGTTGCCGAATTTGTTATAAATCATTTCAAAGAATCAAAGAAAAAAATCGCCAAATACGGCGCAAAAAAGATTCACGATGGAATGATTGTATTTACTCATTGTCATTCATCAACAGTTGAAAAAATTTTGATTGAGGCTAAAAAACAAGGTAAGAATTTCACAGTTTATAACACCGAAACCCGTCCAAAATTCCAGGGAAGAATTACTGCCAAAGTTTTAGCTGAGCATGGAATCCCGGTAAAACACTTTGTTGATAGCGCCGGAAGAACCATGCTTCGAAAATGTGATCTTTTTCTTTTTGGATGCGATGCGATTACTTCCGAAGGTAAACTTATTAATAAAATCGGAACCGAAATGCTGGCCGAATGCGCGAGAGATTCAAGAATCCCTGCCTACTCATGCACTAATTCGTGGAAATTCGCAACTAAAACACTTTATGGATTTGATGAAACTATTGAACAGCGCGATCCAAAAGAAATTTGGGATGATCCGCCGGAAGGGGTTGAAATTTACAATCCCGCTTTCGAAATTACAGCCCCTGATGTATTTACAGGTGTAATTTCAGAACTTGGGATTTATAAACCGGAATCACTTATTATGGCAATTAAGGACGCATATCCCTGGATGTTCAAAAGTAACTAGATGATTATTTCATAAATTCGTTGCGGATCGATTAAGTATAATCGGTTACTATCTTTATCAAAATAAATATCCCGAACATCCGTGATCCCGTCAAACACATATTGTCCGCTGTAAGAAGCTCCTCCCGTTGTTGCATCTTTATCAAGAACAATCACTCGATTCTTCGAAGATTCTAAAATAAAAATCTTATTTAAATCAAGTTCGGTATAGATCCGCACAGGATTTTCTATAGGATCAAGCGGTGCTTTTGAGATCGGGAAGTCAGTTAAATTCCCTCTATCAAATTTAAGTATCGACCCATCGGACTCAATAACATAAATGTATCCATCAATGGCTAAATCAACCGGATTTGTCAGCTCACCACTTGAAATATACCCTTCAGCGGTGCTGTAAGTGTCCCTTCTTCTTGGATATTTCCAAATTTGTTTACTTTCCGCGTCAAGCTCATAAAGCCTTCCGTTATATGCTTCAATCGCAACACCTTTATGGAACGCGCCATCGTCGGTATCCATAAACTGGAACTGATCATTTAAATATTGAATTACTTTTCCGCTCTTGGTTAAGAAGAGAAGCGCGTCATTATCATTGTCGTATGCACCGGCAATAACTGTTTCATTATCATCAATAGTTATCGGATCTTCAACACGATCAAGTAAAACTTCGTAAAGAGCATTATATTCATATGCAAACACATGATCCCCGTAAGGAATCATTCCAAGTGCGCTTACATTATCACGTTTTTGTGTAAGATCGGCGATTACTCGAGGATCGGTTACATAAGTTATATTATCTAATTTAGTCTTTTCTTCCTGAATTAATCCAAGAATTTCATTAGCTTTACTTCTATGATATCCGGAATTTAAAACATCTACGGCTTTCTGCTCCGCATCATTAAGAATTTGAGCCGCCGCTTCTTTATTACTGATTCCTCTTAAGCTTGCCGTATTAATTTCGTCACGAACTTCAACCAAAACCTGATCAAGCTGTTCAATTTCACGTTGAGTTGCTCCACTGTTCTTCACATACCAAACCACTGCAGTCAAAACAATTATCGCTATAATAAGAAGTACGAGAATTTTATCTTTTGTCATTTGACGAGATGTCATTCCTTTTAATATGTCGCTTATATAATGATTTAATTTATCGACCATTCCTTTAAAGCTAAATGAAAATTTATTCGGTTTTGTTCTTTCGCGTCTAACTGTCGAAGATTTTTCTTCTTCAAGATATTCACGGACCCCCTTTCTTTCCTTATCGCTAAGTTCGCTAAGGCCTTCATGAAAAGTTATACCGACAATTCCAATTTTACTTAAAATTTCCGGTGCAATAGCATCTTTAAGTTCCCCAAGAGAGCCTATTAAATCTTGAGATTTCACAATTTGAATGAAATCGCTCTTTGAAATGTAACGAAGAAGCCTTGTCGTAGCTAAAACAACAAAATCTCCCGGTTCCAAAGTACCACTGGCAATATTTGTAAAAGTTTCATCTGATTTCGCCGAATGATCACTGAGACCTTCACTAATAATGCTACAAAATCTCTTTCTGATAAGATATGCTTCAGCATCTCCGGTTTGAGACAGGTGGAGTTCTTCACCCGCAATTACACCAATAATAACGTGTAAATTTCCTATAAATTGAGAAACTGTTTCCGCTTTAAACGCATTAATTGCTTTGTTAACCTCTTTTAGAGCATCTTCAAATCTTGAATAAACGTCCTTTTCAAGATCAGAGAAAAATATTTTTCTTGCTGAATCAAAA
>JAJRSV010000064.1 GCA_024278655.1 Bacteroidota bacterium
GACAAAAGACAAAAGTAAAAAGATTAAAGATAGAAAACTTCTAAAATCTAAAATCGTTGATGGGTGTTCGATATTCAAAAGATAGCGTAAGCAAATGTCCACGCTTGCGTTTTAGCACAATCGCAGTTGCCGGTTTCGCATTTCTAAAATTCTACAAATGTAACAACGTTTTATATTGTTCCGGAAGACCTCACCCTAAATCCCTCTCCCCCGCATAGCGGGATTTTCAACTTGTCAAGGAGAGGGACTTTTTTAATTTTAACATTGAACTATTAACCGCGAACCAAGCACAAAGCACAAAGCACCAAGCACCACAAACCAAAATAAACAGAGTTAATTAACATCCGTTGTTTGCTAAAATTCATAACTTCCGTATATTTTAGCTCAATTAAAATCAATCTCAAACAGCAACGCTAATAATTGGAAAACATCAAAGAAATATTACACGATATACTATCCTCGCTCAACGTTCCGTTGTTCACTCTCGGTGGTACAACAATAACCGTGTGGGAAATAGTTTATCTTATAGTTGCTGTCATTCTGTTAATTTTTATCAGCAGCCGACTAAAAAAATGGCTCGTTAACAGTTTGCTTTCAAAAACCCCTCTCGATGTGGGTGCCCGGATTGCCGTAGGTACAATCACAAAATATCTTTTTATACTCATCGGTCTGGTCGTAATCGTTCAGTCGATAGGAATTGACTTAAGCACATTAACCGTTGCGCTCGGTGCACTCGGCGTAGGTATCGGTTTCGGGTTGCAGAACGTTACAAACAATTTTGTAAGCGGAATAATAATTCTTTTCGAAAGACCGATAAAGGTTGGCGACACAATTGAAGTAGGTGATCTTTTCGGTAACGTTGCTAAAATTTCGATGCGGGCAACAACGGTGCTTACGAATAATAACATTTCGGTAATTGTTCCCAACTCGGAGTTTATTTCGCAGAGGGTGATAAACTGGAGTCACAACGACAGAAATGTGAGGTTCCACGTTCCGGTTGGTGTTTCGTATAAAGAAGACCCCGAAAAGGTGAAAGAAATTTTGTTGGATATAGCAAGCGCGAATCCGGATGTTCTTAAAAAACCGGAGCCGGATGTAATCTTCGAAGGATTCGGCGACAGCTCGCTTAATTTTATTTTAAGAGTGTGGACAACAAAACAAATCCGCACTCCCCGTGTATTAAGAAGCAATCTTTATTACGAAATTTTCCGCCGTTTCCGTGAATCAGGAATTGAAATTCCCTTCCCGCAGCGAGACATTCATCTTAAGAATACGGAGTTTACAGTTCACTCATCCGAAAAAAGTCAGGAGGAGAAAAAATGAACAAAAATGTAAAAATAACTTTGGAAGTTATACTGATTATTTTAGCACTGGTTATTATTTTCCAAAACGCCGACCCGGTTCAATTGAAAGTATTTTTTTGGGAATTTAATGCATCTTTGATTATTTTGTTGCTGCTTGTTTTACTGCTCGGTATGGCGATTGGTTATTTCCTGCCAAAATTGACAAAAAAGAAGGAAAACAAGGATTAAGCAAGCGTAGTAATCTTAATTTCCTTGCTTATTCTTTAAATTAAGTTTATTTTTGTTATTCTCTTTCGCCCTTTTAAGGGCGATTTTTGTTTGTATGAAACGAGCATAAAACAAATTGTAAATTTAGGAAAAGACTAAAATGCGAGTTTCATCAGGCAAAAATATAAAAGTTTGAACAGATGAAATCGCTTAAAGAAAATATTGAAAAGATTGCCGGGGAAATTGCTAATTCGAAAGGGCTGTTTATAATAGATATTAATCTTCGGGGGAATGATAGAAACCGCGTAATAGAGATTTTTATTGACGGAGAAAAAAATATTTCCGCCGAAGATTGTGCTGATTTCAGTCGTGAAATCAACGAGGTTTTTGAAAGGGAAGAAACAATTAAATCTTCCTACAGACTCGATGTTTCTTCGCCGGGAGTTGACAGACCGCTTATTTATCTGAAACAATTTCCCAAACATCTGAACAGAAAATTCGAGATAACTTATTTATCCGGCGGAGAAAAAAAGAAGTTTAAAGGCAAACTGGTAAAAATTGACGGAGAGCTTTTAACCTTTAAATCGGATAGAGAAATAATAATTAATTTTAATGATATAATAAAAGCTAAAGTAATAATTAGTTTTTCTTAAAGGAGATCGTATAAAATGAATCGTGAGATAGTCGAATCCTTTGCCGATATGGTAAAGTCGAAAGGTATTGACAGGGATATCCTCGCCGGCATTCTCGAAGAAATATTCGGAATGCTTGTTAAAAAGAAATACGGTGAAGAAGCCAGGTACGATGTGGTTGTAAATATGGACCGCGGCGATATTGAAATATTCCTCGAGCGCGAAATAGTTGAAGAGGTTACCGATCCGAATACGCAGATAAGCATCGATGAAGTAAACAAGCGCGGCAACGATGAAGAACTTGAAGTCGGCGACGATTACGTTGAAAAGATCGAGCTCGCTTCATTAGGCAGAAGACTAATAGTTCTTGCAAAGCAGGCGCTCAATCAAAAGATACGCGAAATTGAAAAAGATGTTATTTATAACGAGTATAAAGAACTCGTGGGTGAAATAGTTGTTGGTGATATTTACCAGATACGGAAGAACGATATACTTGTAAATCATAATAAAAACGAATTGCTTCTGCCGCGCAACGAGCAGATACCTTTTGAGCGGTACAAAAAAGGCGAAACAATTCGCGCGATTGTAAAGGAAGTTAAAAAGACAAACAGCGGTCCGGTAATAATAATTTCGAGAGCCGATAACATGTTTTTACGCCGCTTGTTCGAAATTGAAATACCGGAAATTTACGACGGCATTATCGAAATACGTGCTATTGCCCGCGAACCCGGAGAAAGAGCAAAGGTTGCAGTCGAATCGCAGGATTCAAGAATCGATGCTGTTGGCGCATGCGTTGGAATGAAAGGCGTAAGAATTCACGCAATCGTTCGCGAGTTGAACAATGAAAATATCGATGTGATAAATTATTCGGACGATCCGGAAATTTTTATTCAGCGTGCTTTGGCTCCGGCTAAATTAAAAAACATTGAGATTAACGAAGACGAAAAGAAAGCTGTTGTTACCGCCGATGCCGACCAGGTTTCGTTGATTGTTGGCAGGAACGGTGTTAATATTCGCCTTGCGATGAAATTAACCGGTTACGAAATAGAAATTCTCAGAGAAGAAAAACCATTCGAAGAGTATGAAGAAGATATAGAATTGATTGATATTAAAGAAGAACTTGGTGATGATGTTTACGAGATTCTTATCAACAACCGTTACGATACCGCACTCGAAGTTCTGACTGCAGGTCCCGAAAAACTTGCAGAAATTAAAGAACTCGATGAGAAGAAAGTAAATGAAATTTTGGAAATAATTAAATCTCAATATGAGGAAGAGTAAACCCTCAGGAAGCTGATACAGAAAAATGGCAGAAACCAAACAGAAGAAAATACGGATTTATAAGCTTGCCTCCGAGTATAATCTCTCGGCGGAGAATCTTGTAGAATTTCTGAAAGGTAAAGGATACAAAAAGGTGAAAACCATCCAGTCGCTCCTTACCGATGAAATGATAGAAGATATCCGCGAGCATTTTAAAAAGGATATTGAGAAAGCAGAAAAGCATTACCAGAAATTAGCCGAATTCAACAGGAAAAGAAGAGAAAAAGCGGAAGAAGATACGGGCGATACGGTTCTGAAAGCCGAAGAGGAAGAAGAAAAAACCGAAGTGCCGAGCGAGATAAAAATTGTTGATGTATCGCAAGAAGAAGAAGCGGAAACTAAAGAGGAACCGGCTAAAGAAGAAAAGGAAGAAGAAAAAGCGGCAAAGGAAACAGAAGAAAAGAAATCTGCCGAAGAGAAAAAGAAGGAAGAAGAAAAAGCCGAAACCGGTAAGCCGGAAAAGACAGAAAAGAAAAAACCGCGCGGACTTAAAGTAATAGGCAAAATAGATTTAGAAAAAGAAAAGAAAGAAAAGAAAGAGAAAGAAGAAAAGAAAAAAGCAGAGGCGGCTGAAGAAGAGAAAAAGAAAGTTAAAAAGAAAAAACGCAGACGTAAAAAGAAAAAAGCCGAAGGTGAAGCGGATGATTCGCCGGTTGCTAAAAAGCGGAAGAAAGCTAAAAAGTTCGAGATCGATCAGAAAGAAGTTAAGGAAGCGATTAGAAAAACATTAATGAGTATGGAAGATGCCGGTCCCACCAGCAGGGCTAATCTTCGAAAGAAAAAACGTAAAGAGCGCGAAGCTAAAGAAGAAGAACTTTTAGAAAAGAAATCGTTAGAAGAGAAGAAATTAAAAGTTAACGAGTTTATAGCCGTTAACGAACTTGCCAACCTTATGAACGTTCCCGTGAGCGACGTTATATCGAAATGTATTGAGCTTGGGTTGATGGTTTCGATAAACCAGAGACTTGACATAGAAACAATTACACTTGTTGCCGATGAATTTGGATATGAAGTTGAGTTGCAGGAAGAATATGTAGATAATGCTTTAGAGGATACCCCGGACGACCCGGAAACATTAAAACCCCGTCCTCCGGTTGTTACTATTATGGGTCATGTCGATCATGGCAAAACTTCGCTGCTCGATTATATAAGAAGGACAAATGTTGTTGCCGGAGAAGCAGGTGGCATTACGCAGCACATAGGTGCTTACCAGGTTGAGCTTGATAACGGCAAGCATATAACATTTCTCGATACTCCCGGTCACGAAGCTTTTACAGCTATGCGTGCACGCGGTGCACAGCTTACTGATATTGTAGTGTTGATTGTAGCGGCAGACGATGCGGTTATGCCCCAAACCATAGAGGCAATAAATCATGCACAGGCAGCGGGTGTGCCGATAATCGTAGCTATTAATAAAATAGACAAACCGGGTGCGAACCCCGAAAAAATTAAGCAGCAGCTTGCCGATAGAAACGTACTCGTTGAGGAATGGGGCGGTAAATATCAGTGTATAGAAATTTCTGCCAAAATGGGTAAAAATATCGATCAGCTTTTAGAGAAGATACTGCTCGAAGCCGAGATGCTCGATTTGAAAGCTAATCCCGACAGAAGAGCAAGAGGTGTTGTAATTGAGGCACAGCTTGATAAAGGCAGAGGAATTACCGGAACAATTCTGGTTCAGAAAGGGACGCTGAAAATCGGCGACCCGTTTGTTGCCGGAATTTACCAGGGCAAAGTAAGAGCGATGTTCGATGAGAAAGGCAAGAAAGTTAGCGAAGTAAAACCATCAACACCGGTACTTGTACTCGGATTTGAAGGCGTACCGCAGGCAGGCGATACGTTTGTGGTTGTTGAATCGGAAAGAGTTGCCCGCGAAATAGGATTGAAGAGACAACGTCTGAAAAGAGAGCAGGATCAGAAACAGGTGCACCATATTACTCTTGATGAAATTGCAAAACAGATAAGCATTGGCGGAGTAAAAGAGCTTCCGTTAATTGTTAAAGGTGATGTTGACGGTTCCGTTGAGGCATTGTCAGATTCATTCCTTAAACTATCTACCGAAGAAGTTAAAGTTAAAGTTATCCATAAAGGTGTCGGCGGTATTTCGGAAAGTGACGTGCTGTTGGCGGCTGCCTCAAAGGCAATTATCATCGGTTTCCATGTGCGACCGAACATAAACGCAAGAAGACTTGCCGAAAAAGAGAAAGTGGATATAAGATTATATAATGTAATTTACGATGCAATTAACGAAGTTAAGTCGGCATTGGAAGGTCTTCTCTCGCCAATCATTTCGGAAGAAGTGGTTGCCACATTAGAGGTAAGGGAAACATTCAAGGTTCCGAAAGTTGGAACCATTGCCGGATGTTATGTGCTCGACGGGAAAATTATGAGAAACGATAAGATTAGATTAATAAGAGACGGCATTGTTATTCACGATGGCGAAATAGCAACGCTGAAAAGATTTAAAGACGATGTTAAAGAAGTTGATGCCGGTTATGAATGCGGATTGAATTTATCCGGTTACAACGATATTAAAGTAGGCGATATTATAGAAGCTTACAAAATTGTTGAAGAGAAGAAAACCCTCTCCTGAATAAACTGAAAAGGCAAGGTTATGTCGTCACATAGAGTAGATAAAGTAGAAAGATTAATTAAGGAAGAGGTCAGCTTAATTTTTCTCGAAAAGCTTAAAGAACCCGAGTACGGATTTTTAACGATTACCAATGTTAAGGTTAGTCCCGATTTAAAAATTGCAAAAATCTACATCTCGGTTCTTGAAAAGGAAAAACGCGAACTGGTGCTCGACAGAATCCAGACTAAAACCGGGTTTATCCGCACTGAGTTGGCTCACAGGATAAGAATTAAATTTATTCCCGAGCTGAAATTTTTTATCGATGATACTCTCGATTACGTTGAGAAAATTGAGGGTATCATAGAAAAGATTCATAAGGAGGATGGTAACAAAGCAGACAACTGATTTTTCTTCGCTCGACTTTTCAGCCGGAGAAACTATTCTTATCGATAAGCCGCCTCAGTGGTCATCGTTTAAGGTTGTTTACAATATTAAGAAGGCAACAAAGTTAAAGAAGGTCGGGCATGCAGGAACTTTGGATCCTCTTGCTACGGGTCTGCTGATTGTTCTTACCGGCAAAAGCACAAAGCAGATGGAAAACTTTATGGGGCTGGAAAAAATATATACCGGAGTTATTACTTTGGGTAAAACATCCCCGTCGATGGATACCGAAACGGAAATGACAGAGCGGGAAATTCCGGATGATTTATCCGAGGAAAAAATATTTGCGGTAAGAGATCGGTTTTTAGGCGATATTTTTCAAACGCCGCCGATGTATTCGGCGCTAAAGGTGAATGGTAAAAAGCTTTATCATCTTGCAAGAAAAGGCAAAGTGGTTAAGCGTGAACCGAGAAAGGTTCATATTTCGAAGTTCGAAATAACAAAGATCGATTTACCCGATATTCATTTTGAAATAAAATGTTCCAAAGGAACATACATAAGAGTAATCGCAAACGATTTTGGTGAAAAGCTGAATTGCGGTGCGGTGCTTAGCAGCTTGCGGAGAACAGCTATTGGCGATTACAGTGTTGACGATGCTTTAACCGTTGAAGAATTTGTGAAGAGAGTATCGGCTGCACAATAAACCAGGAAAAAATATAACAGCTTTACGATGTTTATTTTTCGAAGCTAAAAAATTATATTTGTTGATTTTATATAGATAGAATACGAGATGCAAATTTATCAGAATTTATCAGAAGTAAAGCATGACGAAAACACTATTGTTACGCTGGGAACGTTCGACGGAATACATTTAGGTCATCAGAAAATTATTAAGTCGGTTATTGAAAAAGCGGCGGAAATTGGCGGAAGAAGTTTTGTTATTACTTACTATCCGCATCCGCGTAACGTAATTTCGGGCAGCGAACCGATTAAGCTTCTTACAACCCCGCTCGAAAAAGCGGCAATGCTCGAATCGCTGGGAGTTGATAATTTGCTTGTTATAAATTTTACTAAAGAATTTTCGCAGTTAACGCCCGATGAGTTTATTGATGAATACGTTGTAAAAGGCGTTGGTGTTAAAGAAGTGGTTATCGGCTACGATCATCACTTCGGTAAAGGAAGAGGCGGCAACATAGACTTTTTAATCGATAAAGGGAGAAGAGCAGGTTTCGATGTAACCGTTATTCCCGAATGTAAAATCGACGAGGTTGTTATAAGCAGTTCGAAAATACGCAAAGCACTTTTAAACGGCAGTGTTGCCGAAGCAAATAAATATTTGGGACGCTATTATTCATTCAGCGGCAAAGTTGTTGAAGGTGATAAGAGAGGAAGAAAGCTCGGTTTTCCTACAGCTAATTTAAGGATTGAAGACAAAGACAAGCTGCTGCCGGCAATTGGAATTTATCTTGTTGAGTTCGTTCTTAACGGCGATAAAAAGCATGGATTGCTAAGCATAGGCAAGCGTCCTACTTTTTACGATGCGGGCGAAATTGTTCCGGAAGTTTATGTTTACGATTTCGACAGGGATATTTACGGTATGTATGTTACGGTTAATGTAATCGAACGAATAAGAGGCGAAGAAAAATTTTCGTCGCCTGATGAACTGGTTAAGCAAATGAATGAAGATAAAAGAAGAGGACTTGAGATTTTAGAAAAAATTAAATAATTAATCCCGGTTGGTTACTGGGGTTACATTGTATAACTAATTAAAGGAACAGGTAAAATGACCAAAGAAGAAAAACTTGAGATAATCAAAAAGTACGGTACTGACGAAAAGGATTCGGGCAGACCGGAAGTGCAGATTGCACTGCTTACCAAAAGGATTAACGATCTCACGAAACACTTCGAAAAACACAAAAAAGATCATCACTCAAGAAGAGGACTTTTGATGATGGTTGGTAAAAGAAGGAGATTATTAGATTATCTCGCTGCTAAAGATATCGAAAGGTACAGAAGCATAATTAAAGAATTGAACATTAGAAAGTAAGGACTTTGAAATGATAGTTAAGAAAGAAGTAGAAATAGGCGGTAGAACTTTATCGTTTGAAACCGGCAGGTATGCCAAACAGGCAAACGGTTCCGTAATGGTTCGCTACGGCGACACAATGGTAC
>JAJRSV010000065.1 GCA_024278655.1 Bacteroidota bacterium
AGGTAGAGCTCGATATTATTAATTCCCCCGTCGAAAACATTTTGCTGAATGATTTTAAAAGAGAATCAATTCAGGAAAAGCTTACGCAACTGAACAGGAAAGATAAGTTCATTCTTATTTCTACTTACCGGCTCGTGGAAACAAAGCTGCCGCATAAGGATGAGCTTGAAAGAAGAACCACAAAAATTGAAGTCGGCGGGAATTTGACTTACGACGACCTTATCGAATATCTGAATGTTCTCGAATATCAAAAAGATAAATTTGTAGAGGCGCCCGGCGAGTACTCTCAGCGCGGTTCAATAATAGATTTCTGGTCGTACAGCGAAAGCAATCCTGTCAGGTTGGAATTTGACGGTGACTTTCTCGAGTCAATCCGTTACTTCGATCCCGAAAGCCAGCGCTCGTTTGAAAGATTGGTTTGGGTAACTCTTGCTGCTAATTTTGAAGCTGACGATTCAAGCCGTTCATTTCAATCAACCATTTTCGATTATTTAAATAATCCGGTAGTCATTGCATCCAAATACGAACTTCATTCTTTGTTCCAATCAAATGAAAACTCCGGGTTGAATGAACAGATGGAACTTGACCTTCCGCCTGCCGGTTCCGGTGAGAAAGACTTTACCGTTGCGGCAGAAAAGGATGTAAGCGCCGGTTCCGAAGAGAACATTTCAAATTATATATCGGAGTTTAATGCCCGCTGGATTATTGAAGAAGAAGTGAGCACATCGTCCGAAAGAATAAATCTGGGTTTTGCCAATCCTCCCGGCATTAATGGCAATTACGAGATTCTGTTCAATACCCTGAAGGATTACGCGGTTCAAACTTATGATATAATAATCACGGCAGAAAACGAATTACAGGCATTACGGCTTAAAGATTTGTTAAGCGAATACAACCGTGAGCTTGAAGAGATGATAACAAGTGGCAAGGTTAGAGTTGAAACGTTAGCTATTAAAGAAGGGTTTCTTCACAAAGAAAAAAAACTTCTGTTGTTAAGTGACTATCAAATCTTCAACAAACCTTACCGAACAAAAGCACCATCGAAAAGAAAATATAAGAAATCGAAGTCGAAAGCTTTTGCATCGATAAAGCGCGGCGATTATGTTGTTCACGAAGATTACGGAATAGGGAAGTATGCCGGTTTGGAAACTATTCAGATTGGCGGAGCTAAGCAGGAAACCATGAAACTGCTTTACAACGAAGGCGGAATTGTTTATGTAAATCTTAATTATCTGCATCTTGTAAAAAAATATTCTTCGAATGAAAACATAAAACCGGCATTGTCCACACTCGGTACAAACGATTGGACAAACACAAAGCGCAAGACTAAAAGGAAAATAAAAGAAGCCGCCCGCGAGTTGATAGAGCTTTACGCAAAAAGAAAAGCAGCCAAAGGTTTCAGGTTCGGTGAAGATACTATCTGGCAGAAAGAATTAGAAGCTTCTTTTATGTATGAGGACACACCCGACCAGGAGAAAGTAACCGCAGATGTTAAAAAGGATATGGAAGCCGAACATCCTATGGACCGGCTTGTTTGCGGTGATGTCGGTTTCGGTAAAACCGAAATTGCCGTCAGGGCGGCGTTCAAAGCGGTGCAGGACGGAAAGCAGGTTGCTTTGCTCGTACCTACAACAATCCTTGCTGAGCAGCATTATAACACTTTCAAAGACAGATTAACACAGTTCCCGGTTAAGGTTGCAGTGCTTTCAAGATTTCAATCGAAAAAAGAGCAGACGCTTATACTTAAAGGAATGGAGGAGGGAACTGTTGATGTTGTAATCGGTACGCACAGAATTTTATCGAAAGATATCAAGTTCAAAGATCTTGGTTTGCTGATAATCGACGAAGAGCACCGCTTCGGTGTTTCGGCAAAGGAAAAGCTCCGCTCGATAAAAGTAAATGTGGATACGCTTACACTTACCGCAACACCAATTCCGCGTACACTCAATCTTTCGCTGCTCGGTGCACGCGATTTATCAATCATCGCAACACCGCCGCCAAACCGGCAGCCGATTATTACGCATGTTTCCACGTTCGATATTCAGAAAATTAAAGAGTGGATTTTGAATGAAATGAAACGCGGCGGGCAGGTTTACTTTGTGCACGACCGGGTTCACTCGATTGATAAGCTTGCCGACTATTTAAACAAACATATTGCGGGAATAAGAATCGGTATTGCACACGGACAGATGCGTCCCACACAACTGGAAAATGTAATTCATGGTTTCTTTAACAGGAAGTACGACGTTCTGCTTTCCACAAAAATTATCGAATCGGGAATTGATATACCGAATGTGAATACAATAATTGTAAACAGAGCCGACAGGTTCGGGCTTGCAGAGCTTCACCAGTTAAGGGGAAGAGTCGGAAGGTCGAACCGGCAGGCGTATGCATATTTTATTGTTCCTTCGTTAAGCGGCATTACTAAAAAAGCTCTGCGGCGCCTGCAGGCAATCGAGGAGTTTACAGACATCGGTGCGGGCTTTAATCTTTCGATGCGCGACCTCGAAATAAGAGGAGCGGGAAATCTTTTGGGCAAAGAGCAAACGGGATTCATCAACGAAATAGGATTTGACCTTTATTTAAAGATGATAGATGAAGCGGTTGAAGAATTGAAGTACCAGGAATTCAAAGAAGTGTTTAAAACTCTTCCGAAGCAAAAAGAAAAAACCGAACCGACAATCGATACATATTTTGAGCTCGGCATTCCCGAAACTTATATGCCGGAGCAAACCGACAGATTAAACTTTTACACATCGCTTTATTCCATAAAGACATTGGATGAATTAGGCGATTTGATAGACGAGATGACAGACCGGTTCGGCAACATTCCTTCGCAGGTTAACAGACTGATACTTGCCGCAACATTACGATACTACGCTTCCGAGGCACTGTTCGAAAGAGTAATTATGCAAAGAGATTTCGTTTCAATTATACTCCCGAAAGGAGAGAAGGAAGATTATTACAAATACCAGTTCGTCGAGCTGATGAGATTCATATTAGATAAGTATAAGAACAAGATTAAGTTCGAACAGCGGAAAGATGTGATGAAACTTGTAATGAAAAACGGCTTTGCAAATCCGGAACAAATGCTCGAGTTCCTGATTAAATTCAGCAGGGAGGTTTCAACTCTTTTTAACAATAAAGAGTCCGCCAAAGAAGAAAAGCTGATAACCGAAGACAGCACAAAAGAAGTTAATTAGTTATATTTATGCGAAACAAATTTTAAGGAGTTAAGATGGCTAAAAATTCTTCGTTCGATATTGTCTCGGAAGTTGATTTACAGGAAGTCGATAACGCAATAAACCAGGCAATAAAAGAAATACGTCAGCGGTACGACCTCAAAGATTCGAAAACGGAAGTAGAGCTAAACAAGAAAGACAAAATAATTTCCATCAACACAAAAGACGATTACTCGCTCAAACAATCAATCGATATTTTGCAATCGAAGTTTATTAAACGCGGTATATCGATTAAGGCATTAAAGATGGAAGAACCGGAACCTGCCGCCGGCGGTCGGTTGCGACAGAAAATAATTCTGCAAAGCGGCATCTCGAAAGAGAATGCAAAGAAGATAACAAAGCTTATCAAAGAACTTAAACTGAAAGTAAATGCACAGATAATGGATGAGAAAGTAAGAGTCCAGGGTTCGAAGAAAGACGAACTGCAAGCAGTTATACAAGCCGTTAAGGATGCGGACTTCGATTTCCCTACACAGTTTGTTAACTACCAGTAGTTGTTCTTTAAACTTCTGTTTAATGTTATCCCGTTCTTAATTTGTTATAGAAGTTAGTAATTATAATTTGCCTTCATCAGCACCTCATCTTTCAGTGATTAGTGTTTCAAATCAATTCATATTCAAAAGGAATAATTTTTGTTGAATAGACACGGATTCGAATCAAATTTAATATGGATTTTTACAAATGAAGGCGTTTTTAATAATTATTCTCCTCGCCGCCGCGGGATATTGCGGATATCAATATTACATGGGAAACGGTGATGCGGTAAAAATTACGGGCTCGCTGCAGGTATCGCATCAAAGTAACTTTAATATTAACGCTCCGCAGGTTTCCGGTCCGCTTTATGTTGCCACAGTTCACGGTACGGCAGTTAACACAAGCGGCAAGTTGTTAAAGAACATATACATCAGGTACAAAATTGCAGGCGAAATAACCAGTGCAACAATCTTCGATCTTGCGCCCGGACAGCAAATAGAGTTTACAACCAAAAGCGTTAAAACGAGAGGCAAGAATCCTTCGTTCAGTCTGGAAGCTGTTCAATTCGAAGAATCTGATTAAATTAGGTGAATGAAATTTATTCACTTATAATTTAATCGTTGCATTGAAAGATAAAACTGTTTTAATAACCGGCTCAACCGACGGTATAGGAAAGCAAACGGCAATTGACCTTGCTGTAAGAGATTTTTTTGTGATTGTCCAGGGCAGGAACAAAGACCGAACGTTACGCGCCGTCGAAGAAATAAGCAACAATACCAAAAGCAATAAAATTGATTACGTTATTGCCGACCTTTCTTCATTCAAACAAACGCGGCAGCTTGCCGAAGAGATAAAATCAAAACACAACCGGCTTGATGTGCTTATAAACAATGCGGGGGTTTATATGAAAACCCGTTCGCTTACCGAAGACGGTTTGGAAACAACTTTCCAGGTTAATCATCTCTCGCACTTTTTACTTACCATTCTTTTGCTTGATCTTATAAAAAACAGCACTAAGGCAAGAATTATAAATGTAAGCTCGGTTGCGCACATGCATGCCGAATTGGATTTTGATAACCTGCAGGGAGAAAAACATTACGATGCATATAACGCTTACGCCGTTTCGAAGCTTGCTAACATTTTGTTCACATACCGGCTTGCGGAAAAATTAAAAGACACAGGAATTACGGTCAACGCTCTTCATCCCGGCGTTATAGGGACAAAGCTTTTATGGGAAGGGTTTTCTATTAGCGGTGCGAGTGTTAAACAAGGTGCTGAGACTTCGGTTTATCTTGCTTCTTCACCCGATGTTGAAAATGTAACCGGAAAATATTTTGTCGATAAGAAAGAAACTCCTTCTTCCGGTTTAAGTTATGATAAACATATACAGAACCGGATGTGGGAAATAAGTGCGAAGTTAACCGGGGTGGATTTATGATTAAAGGAAATTTTTTTGATAACATCCCGCAGTCAATTCCCGATGAAATATTCGAAACTATTGTTGAGAGCAACGATGTTAAAATAGAAAGGATAATTTCAAAAGGACAAACATCACCAAAGGATTTTTGGTACGATCAGGATAAAAACGAATGGGTGGTTGTGTTGCAG
>JAJRSV010000066.1 GCA_024278655.1 Bacteroidota bacterium
ATTTCAGGTAATCTGATATTTCCTTTCCTGTTAAGTTCCAATAGTGCTTTACGGCAACTCATATCCTGTAGTTTACCGTTATCTGAACGCCAATCCATAATTTCTCATATCTCTCTGGATAACCGTAAGCGGGATATTTGAGGATCGTCAGTTATTAGCCGGTTGATTTTTTCTATCGTTGTCTCTGTATATACTTTGCCATATATTTCCATACCCCCAAATTTATGGTTTTATTGCCTCTGTGTCAAGTGTGTACGCAGCTCAGCCTTAGTAAGGAGAGGGGCTTAAAAAAATCCCTCTCCTTTATAAGGAGAGGGACACAGGGTGAGGTTGAAAATGCCTGTATAGTCGAAGCGATAAATCAAAATCACAAATGCTTTCATTAGTAATTATCCCATCAACTTCTCTATTTCCGAATAATACTTATCTACCTGTTTTTCAGCTTCTGTTTCGGTTTTAGCTTCTGCAATTATCCGTATTATCGGTTCTGTATTAGATTTGCGTAAGTGCACCCAATGATCATCGAAGTCAATTCGTAAGCCGTCTTCGGTATTTATTTTTTCAGCTTTATATTTTTCTATTAATTGCTGTAATACTTCGTCCGGATTTGTATTCTTTAACTCAATTTTCCTTTTCTTTATGAAGTACTGCGGAAGTGATTTTTTTAGTTCACTCATCGTTTCGTTGAATTCTGTTAAATGCTGAAGTGTAAGAGCAATTCCAACTAAAGCATCTCTTCCGTAATGTAATTCAGGATAAATAACCCCTCCGCTTCCTTCGCCGCCGATTATTGCATCAACCTCTTTCATTTTCTTTACAACATTTGCTTCACCTACTGGTGAACGATAAACGTTACAACCGAATTCCTTTGCAACATCTTCAACAGCACGAGTTGTCGATAAATTTACAACTACATTTCCTTTCTCTTTTGAAAGAATAAATTTTACAACGTGGGTAATCGTATTTTCTTCTCCGAAAGGATCTCCTTCGTTTGTTATCAACACAAGCCGGTCAACATCCGGATCTACAACAACACCCAAATCGGCATGTGAGTTTTTTACTGCATTCATTGTCTCTGTTAAGTTCTCAGGAATTGGTTCGGGCAGACGCGGAAAGATTCCCGTTTTCTCGCAGTTTAATTCAATAACTTCACAACCGAATTGTCGAAGTAAATCAGGAATAACATAAGCACCTGCACCGTTAACACAATCGACTAAAACTTTGAATTTTCTGCTTCGTATTTTTTCGACATCTACATACTTTAAATTCAAAACCGCATTAACGTGAGATGCAACAGCATCGGCATTTTCGGTTGCTTTTCCGATTTCATTCCATTTCTTATAAGCTGAATGATTATCGAGATACTTTAACATTACCTGGTTTTCTTCCGGTGTCATAAACTGTCCCGTTGAATTTAAAAGCTTCAACGCGTTCCACTCATTAGGATTATGACTTGCCGAAATTGCTATTCCACCTGTTGCATTTAAATTCCTTACGGTTAGCTGTACTGTAGGTGTGGGACAAATTCCTATATTAACAACATCTAATCCTTTTGCTAAAAGAGTGCCTGTTACCAAATCGTTTACCATTTTACCTGTAATGCGCGCATCACGACCGATAACGATTGTTCCTTCTCCGATAAAGTCTGCATAAGCGTTTGTGTATTTTATAATGGTTTCCGGGTCTAATCCGTCGCCGACTATACCTCTTATTCCGGAAACGCTTACCATTAATGTGGACATTGATCCTCCGAAGATTTGAAATTTTTTATATTAAGTATGAAGAATTAAATTGCTTACTGCTAATTTTACTAAAAATAAATTATCAATGAAACAAAAGATAAAGAAAATCAATCAGCTTTTAGTTAAGCATTACGGAATTCCGAAGCGAAGTAAGAAGCTGCCAAATCCTGTTGATATGCTAATCGGAACAATTTTATCGCAGAATACTAACGATAAAAACTCTTATCAGGCATTCAAAAACCTGAAGAGTAAATTCAGCAGTTGGGAAGATGTTGCAAAGCAGCCGCCTTCGAAAATTGAAAACGTAATAAGAGTAGCCGGGTTGGGGAAACAAAAATCGAGAGCAATTAAAAAAGTATTGAACGGCTTGATTAAAAATAACGGCGGAATAACTTTGAAAGGAATAAAGAAATTAAGTGATGAAGAAATTCTAACAGAGCTTACAAAGTTTGGCGGCGTAGGTATAAAAACAGCAAGCTGTGTTCTGTTATTTTCGTTAGATAGAAATGTTTGTCCTGTCGATACTCACGTTCACCGGGTTTTGAATCGTATCGGTGTTGTTCAAACCAAATCGCCCGATAAAACTTTTCAGAAAATTAATGGGAATATTCCTGATGGAATTGCTCATCCCTTCCATACCAATTTAATAAGATTGGGAAGGGAAATTTGCAAGCCGTCGAAACCAAACTGTACTGTTTGTCCGCTGCTGAAAATCTGTGAATATGACGAAAAAAATCTTGAGCAAGTCGGTTCGGTTAAGAAGAATGATTTTATGTTGTTAGATAATATTAACTGATTTCCATAATCCATTAATATTAACTTTTTATAACTCACTTTTTCATCTGTAATGAAATGTTCAGGTTAAAGCTCCGGCATTTTGTTTCATTTAAATTTCCTCAGCTCTTTAAAAAATAATTTCCCCTCCTCGCCGAGGAGGGGTCGGCTTTAGCCGGGGGTGGTGTGCTTACAAAATCGTGATGAAAATAGAAAGCACAGTTAACAACATCATAGCTGTTGCGGCAAACCACCACGATTCCGGCTAAAGTCGGAATCTGCCCCTACTTGCGAAAGAGGGGAAAATGGTATTATTATTTTATTTACTTATTCTCAAAACACTTTTGCAATAGCAATCGAATAAATTGTATATCAACTTTTGTTTTTCAGATTATCATATTATACTACATTGATTATGCTGATACAATTATTTTAAATGTTAAAGAAATTTTATGGTAAGAAATTTCATCCCAAACAAAACAAAAATGCAAAATACATTTCCCCTCCTCGCCGAGGAGGGGTCGGCTTTAGCCGGGGGTGGTGTGCTTACAAAATCGTGATTAAAACATAAAGCACAGTTAACAACATTATGGCTGCTGCGGCAAACCACCCCGATTCCGACTAAAGTCGGAATCTGCCCCTCCTTGCGAAAGAGGGGAAATTTTTTGTTGGATTGTATTTTAGTAAAAATGAAAAACTTCATCATATTGAATTATAGTAAGCCGTATTTTTCGATAAATCAAC
>JAJRSV010000067.1 GCA_024278655.1 Bacteroidota bacterium
AATGCCGTGAGCGATTTTACAAAAGCAATTGCTCTTAATCCGGATGACGAGCTTGCATACTTTAACAGGGGTAAAGAATATTTTTTATACGGCGATTTCAAAAAAGCGACGGATGATTTTTCAACGGTTATAAATCTTAACCCTGAAAACACCGATGCATACTTTTTAAGAGCCGAAGCAAAAGTTAATCTCGGTAATTTTTTAGGTGCCGCCGCCGATTACACAAAAATTATTAAATTGGAACCGAAGAACGGTTACGCTTTTTACAACCGCGGAATATGTTATGCAAATTTAAATATGAAAGAAACCGCCTGCGAAGATTTTAACCGCGCCGGCGATTTGGGATTTTACCGGGCGTACGAAGTAATAAAAGAATACTGCAACAAAAAAGAGAAGAAGAAAAAGAAAAAATGATAGAGATAATAGTAATTACCCTCGGACTTTTAATTGCATTCGTTGGAATTATCGGCTGCATCATTCCCGCTGTTCCGGGTCCGCCGTTAAATTATGTTTCGCTAATACTTCTTGAATTGGTCGTCGGCACGAACTACACAACCGAATTCTTTCTGTTCTGGGCGGCATTAACAGTACTGGTTACCGTTCTCGATTATGCATTGCCTTTAATCGGTGCCAAAGCGTACAAAGCAAGCAGCTTTGGAATTTGGGGCTCTGTAATCGGGATGATTATCGGAATAATTTTCTTTCCGCCTTTCGGGATGATACTCGGCTTGTTCCTTGGTGCGGTAACAGGCGAGCTGTTAGCCGGCAAAGAAGAATGGCAGGCGCTTAAAGTAGGAACCGTAACTTTTATGGCAAGTATGTTAATGATTCTTGTAAAACTCGCCGCCTCGGGAATGATGACGTATTACTTTATCAAAGCATCGTTCGACTTTTTATTTTAATTGGATTGTCGTGTGCCCCTGCTTGCTTGAGCAAGACTCAAATCACAACCTTACA
Organism: Bacteroidota bacterium; assembly: GCA_024278655.1. GTDB lineage: Bacteria > Bacteroidota > Ignavibacteria > Ignavibacteriales > Ignavibacteriaceae > BMS3ABIN03. The sequence continues at coordinate 958 of JAJRSV010000067.1, forward strand.
GAATTATCTAAAGTAAAAGTCAGCCGAAAGGTTCTTTGCGTACCTTTGTCCCCTGGAGTTTTTGTGGCTAATGTTCCAATTAGTTTATTATCACAAATTATCAACAAGCCAGCGGTGAAGCGGAAGTAAATCTTTGAACTTTTTGAAGACAAATTCTATTACATCGTCTTTGTACAGTTCCTTAATATCGTTACTCTCATAACCCGCGTACAGTCCGTCGTACAATAAGTAATCAGCATACCGATAATCTGTATCGTATCCTCGAGGTACTTTCTTATACTTCTTTCCGCCGATTGTGTAATTCTTTTTGCTTAAAATTTTCTTTACAATCCTATCGAGTTCTTTTCCATTAACCGGATCGGCAACGGTGTTACGGTACTTTTTAAGCAAATCTTTCGGGAACAAATAAAGCCCGGCACCAACCATAAAATATTTCGGTTCAATATGAAAATAAAAACCGGGGCATTCCATCTTTTTTCTGTTACCTTCCCAAAAGAAAATTCCGAGATGCGTTTTATACGGCTGCTTGTTTTTACTGAACCGCACATCGCGGTAAATGCGGAAGATTGATTTATCGATTTTAGGAATTGCATGGATAGCGGGAGCTATTGTAGAAAGTTTTTCGCCCATTTCCACGACAAAGTTCAGTGCCGGTTCGAGGAAAGCGTAATTGTAAAGCTCGCGGTTTGCTTCGAACCATTCGCGGTTATTGTTTTTCGTAAGCTTCTTTAAAAACGAAATGGTTTCTTCGGGAAAACCGTTTAATGCTGTGTCGTTCATGTTGCTCAAAGTTTTGTTTCGGATTTTTAAGTATAAGCAAGTGCTGAATGAAAATAAATTCTTTTTTGTTTCCGACCGATTTATTATATTGATTTTCGATTAACCGGATATCATTTGTTTTCCGGTTACTATCTGTACTGCTTTAAGCAATTACGGAGCTGCCATAGCACACCACTTTATTCCTCTGCTCGGTATCATCCGTCTCAACAGGGTGATAATTACTTTGCAACAACTAAACTCAGGAGGCGACATGTTTAAGTTCTACTGCCGTACTATATTTTCTTTAATAACTATTGCCGCATTCAGCTTTATTAATGCGCAAACTATTCCGACTACCCTTGAAGAAATTTATGGTAAAGACGGAATAAAAGTGTTTGAGGATTCAAACATCGACGCTCCGCTTGGAGGAAACTGGATTCAGGGAACAAGCATGCCTTTCCCACGCTATTACGGCGGTTCGGTTATGTATTCCGACGGCGTTGATGAATGGCTTTATGTTTTCGGAGGGGATACGACAGGTTCGGGCGACCCAACCACAAGCTGCTTAAGATATAGTGTTAATAACGACACGTGGGAATATATTGCTCCGTTACCCGAACCGCTTAGAGTAAATGCGGCAGCTAAACTCGGCAATAAGCTTTACACTATGGGCGGCTTCAATGCACCTTTCCCCGCACCAGCTGTAAGAAGTTTTTATGAATACGACATAGCAACCGATACATGGACACAATTGCCCGATCTTCCCGTTCCCCTGTTTTTCACCGGTGCAATCGGTTTCGAGGATTCGCTTATTTACATAATCGGCGGTATCGAAGATGTGCAGCTTGCACGAGGAGATCTCTGGTCAGTAAAGGTAAGGTTCTATAACATAGACGAATCGACTTTTAAAGATGCGGATGATTTACCGCAAGCTACGGCAAACTTCGGAAAATCAATTATAGGAAACACAATTTATTTAACAGCCGGCTTAAAGAGTGAAACAGAGCTCTGGAATTTTACTTATAAAGGCGAAATAAACCTTTCAGACAGAGCCAATATAAACTGGACTCAGGAAGCCGATTACCCGTTATCACTTCAAGCTCATTACGGTTATAAATTTTCCGATACCGAAATCCGGTATTTAGGCGGAAGTTTAACTACAGGCTTCAATCCGATAAGAACCACTTACAGCTACAACACTAATTCAAACGAATATACAATGGACGAGGATTTGCCTTACCCCGCTATGGCATTTTACGCCGGGTTTATACCGATGATGTCCAAAGCCGGACCCGAAATAATAACTACCGTAATTACCGGCGGCATAACAACAGGTCCTATGTTAACCGGACAAACCTGGATACGCAAAGATACTCTTTCGGCTCAGGGAATAAACGAGATTGGAAATTCGGTGCCCGATAATTATTCGCTTTCTCAAAACTATCCCAATCCGTTTAACCCTTCTACAACCATAAAGTTTTCAGTTCCGGAGGAAAGTTTTGTATCGCTAAAAGTTTACAACGCTTTAGGCGAAATTGTAACCGAACTTGTATCCGAAACACTTTCTGCAGGAGTTTATGAATATAGCTGGGAAGGTGTTAACCTGCCGAGCGGAATTTACTTTTATACATTAACAGCAAACAATTTCACACAAACAAAGAAGTTTGTTTTGTTGAAGTAGTATTATATGACCTAAACCTTAATAAATCAAAATGCAGTTATCTGTCTCATAACGAATTTGATAATTTGAGAGCAAAAATTGAATCGGAGGACATCGTAGATGTCCAATTATTGTAGGAAGAAAGAATTTGAATATAACAGATCCTCGTAGAGGATCAACAATGTGTGGGAAAATTATTCAACCTCTACGAGGTTTGTTTTGTGTTTTGTCGGATGTCTTTTTTACAATAATTAAACCTCTACGAGGTTATCTAAAACATAATAGCAATGATAATAACCGGTAAAGAAATCTAGCTGAAACCGAATAAATATTGTATGGCGTGTAAATAACTTCGTTTGGAAAATTATCCCTGGGAAGGACATCGTAGATGTCCAATTATTATAGGAAGAAAGAATTTGAATATAACAGATCCTCGTAGAGGATCAACAATGTGTGGGGAAAAAATTAAACCTCTACGAGGTTAATCGGAATGAATACAGTTATAGAATATATTGCTGCAAAAAAATCATAAAATCAGATATAACCCAAATAGTATCATATGACCTAAACTCTATGTGGTTATTTTGGTAAACCGCACCTCTAAATCCCTCTCCTTACCAAGGAGAGGGACACAGGGTGAGGTCGCTTTTACAATCAGTAGCGCTGCTGCACGGCAATGTTTTCTTCACGGGTAAAATCATCTCTTTACTACCGGCGGGGCGAAGATACATAAGGTTTCAACTTGTAGTCTTCTTCTTTAATTCTTCATCAACAAAGTTATTTCATCACTTCCAGGCGCATCGTATTCTTTGAATGCAATTATTCCCTCTCCTTACCAAGGAGAGGGACACAGGGTGAGGTCGCTTTCACAATCAGTAGCGCTGCTGCCCGGCAATGTTTTCTTCACGGGTAAAATCATCTCCTTACTACCGGCGGGGCGAAGATGCATAAGGTTTCAACTTGTAGTCTTCTTCTTTAATTCTTCATCAACAAAGTTATTGTATTGCTTTCGGGTACATCTAATTCTTTGAATGAATTTACTCCCTCTCCTTACCAAGGAGAGGGACACAGGGTGAGGTCGCTTTCACAATCAGTAGCGCTGCTGCACGGCAATGTTTTCTTCACGGGTAAAATCATCTCCTTACTGCCGG